>NZ_CM000745.1:122882-125164 GCF_000161455.1 Bacillus pseudomycoides DSM 12442 | reverse complement strand
TCCTTTATCGAAAAGCCACCCTGTTTTCATAGCGCCATTAGAGTTTAGGTAATACCAAGCCCCGCTATCAAAAAGCCATCCTGTTTGCATGACTCCGCTTGAATTTAAGAAATACCAATTATTATTGTTTTGTAACCATCCTTTTTTTACAGTTTCATTTGTTTTAATTGCTGTATTGTAAGTTGATACAGTTTCAGCCATCCCTTTTATAGGAATAAAAAGTATGCTTGATGCTAAGATAATTGATGCAGCTTTTTTTAACATTTCTTAATAATACTCCTTTTAGTAGTTTGTTAGTTTCATATTAACCAAAGTACTATTGTAACAAGGGAGGAGGAAAAAACAAACAAATATCATAAAAGTCTAATAAATTACTGTTAAAATAATTTTATATGAGTAGTTTCATATAATTGTTAGTAAAGTGGAATGTAAATAGAAGTGAAAAGGAACAGTGATTGAGAGACGAGCATAAAACTAGAAAAAGTTGACTTATACAGTCAATTTTTTATTTTGAGGGTGTTGTAAAATTCATACATATTCAAAAATAGATGCATAAAAAAATTCGTTTTCTTGGAAAAATGATACCATCAAACTATCCGAAGAAAGGACGAATTTGCTAGTATAATAACCAATTTTGATATTGAAAGTAACTGTTATGTACTTATTACTGTCCTAGTGGAAGAAATCGAAGTATTGAAATCATTAGCCTTTGGAGCAGGGTTATTAAATCATGTATTAAAAATATTGAGGTGGAGTTTATCTGAGATACTATAATATGATGAAGGGCTTCTAAATCTAGTATTAGGAATCTGAATGAAGTTACATATCATAGATAGAGAAGATCCGTCTCCGTCGAATGTGGGTATTCAGTTAAGGATTTTTCATTTCGTTATAAAGGAAAGTACGATGTACTTGACGTATCTTTAGAGATGTAACTATAATTGTTACGATTCGGATTTTATAATGGAAAGGGTGAATGATGTAAGTGAATGAAAGTAATCATGATGTATATAAACCTGTAAGAGTAAACAGGTTATGGATGATTCTTGTATTAGGGACACTCACAGCAATTGGGCCATTGTCCATTGATATGTACTTGCCCTCGTTACCAAAATTAACGGATGATTTACAAACGAATGCTTCTCTTGCTCAGCTTACTTTAACAGCTTGCTTACTAGGGCTTTCGGTTGGACAATTATTTGTTGGTTCAATTAGTGATATTTATGGACGGCGCAAACCGCTTATTATTGCTCTTATTATCTATGTTACATCTTCTTTATTGTGTGCCGTTGCACCATCTATTTGGAGTTTAGTTCTTTTACGTTTCTTACAAGGAGCTTCAGGCTCAGCAGGTATTGTTATATCACGTGCTATGGTACGTGATATGTACGCAGGTTCGGAGATGACAAAGTTTTTCTCACTGCTTATGTTAGTAAACGGAGCAGCGCCTATTTTGGCTCCGATTATTGGAGGACAATTGTTACAGTTTACATCATGGCGCGGGGTCTTTATCGTTCTTGGAGTGATAAGTGTATTTATGTTAGTATCCGCTATTTTTGTATTGCGTGAGACATTGCCTCTTGAGGAGAGAGAAACAGGTGGTTTAGCAGGAACATTAGCGATATATGGGAATTTGCTGAAAGATCGCTTATTTATGGGGTATGCTTTGTCGCAAGGCTTAGTGTCAGCAGCAATGTTTGCTTATATTTCGGGCTCTCCATTTGTGTTGCAAAATATATACGGGGCATCACCGCAAGCATTTAGTTTATTCTTTGCGATTAATGGTATTGGGATTATTATTGCTAGCCAAATTACTGGACGTTTAGCGGGGAAAGTAAATGAGACAACATTATTTGTAATGGGCGTCGGAATTGCAGCTGTTGGTGGTCTTTCTTTACTTCTTATGATTGTACTAGGAGCAGGGTTGATTGGTGTTTTATGTTCGTTATTTCTTGTTGTATCAAGTGTTGGGGTTGTATCGGCAACAGGTTTTTCACTAGCAATGAGAAATCAAAAACAAGCTGCAGGAACAGCATCAGCTTTACTTGGTCTACTACAGTTCATTTCTGGAGCGCTTGTTGCGCCTTTAGTTGGGATTGGAGGTAGTAACACAGCACTTCCTATGGGAATTGTGATTGCCCTATGTGAAGTGGGAGCGGTTTTATGTTATATCTTTATGGCAAAGCGCAGTGAAAGACAGTTTGTACTTCGGGAAAAGCAGGATATAGAGGCATAAGAATACTAAAAAAGAGCTAATTCAAAGTATATTTTGAATTAGCTCT
>NZ_CM000745.1:73299-122782 GCF_000161455.1 Bacillus pseudomycoides DSM 12442 | reverse complement strand
GCGTNTTCTTTATAGGTGCATAGATATAATATAGAATCATAACGTTCAGTAGTTTAGCTTGAGGAGGATGTAAAATGTTTCGAATTGGACAAGGCTTTGATGTACATGAATTTGCAGAAGGTAGACCGTTAATTATCGGTGGAATTACGATTCCGCATGAAAAAGGTTTGTTAGGTCACTCAGATGCAGATGTACTATTACATACAATTGCTGATGCATGTTTAGGAGCAATTGCTGCAGGTGACATCGGAAAACATTTTCCAGATACAGATCCTGCCTTTAAGGATGCAGATTCAGCGGTGTTATTGCAAAAAGTTTGGGAGTTTGTGCGTGAACAAGGGTATGAGTTAGGTAATTTAGATTGTACAATTATTGCGCAGAAGCCGAAAATGGCACCACATATTGAAAATATGCGTAAGCGTATTAGTGAGTTATTAGAAACTTCTATAGGCAATATTAATGTGAAGGCAACAACAACTGAAAAATTAGGATTTACAGGAAGAGAAGAAGGGATTGCTTCTCAAGCAGTTGTATTATTACAGAAAAAATAGTTGTTTTTGATTCGTAAGATGGATAATCAGATTTTTTTGGTGTACAATTATAGAATGTGTTGACATTAAGAATGGAAGGTGTACCAATTATGGAAAAGCAAGTGAGAGTACGCTATGCGCCAAGTCCAACAGGACACTTACATATCGGAAATGCGCGTACGGCATTATTTAATTATTTATTTGCTCGTCATCAAGATGGCAAGTTTATTATTCGTATTGAAGATACTGATGTAAAACGTAATGTTGCTGGTGGTGAAGAAAGCCAATTAAAATACTTGAAATGGCTCGGTATGGACTGGGATGAAGGTGTTGATGTTGGTGGTGAATATGGACCATATCGTCAAACAGAACGTTTAGATATTTATAAAAAGTTATATGAAGATTTGCTAGAACGTGGTTTAGCTTATAAATGTTACATGACAGAAGAGGAATTAGAAGCAGAGCGTGAAGGACAAATTGCTCGTGGTGAAACACCTCGTTATGCAGGTAATCACCGTGATTTAACAGAAGAACAAATCAAGCAATTTGAAGCAGAAGGCCGCATTCCAAGTATTCGTTTCCGTGTACCAGCTGACCGCGACTACACGTTTAAGGATGTCGTAAAAGATGAAGTTGCTTTCCACTCAAATGACTTTGGTGATTTCGTTATTGTGAAAAAAGATGGTATTCCAACTTATAATTTTGCAGTAGCGGTAGATGATCATTTAATGGAAATCACACATGTTCTTCGTGGCGATGACCATATCTCTAACACACCGAAACAAATGATGATTTATGAAGCATTTGGATGGGATATCCCACAATTCGGTCATATGACATTAATCGTAAATGAGAGCCGTAAAAAATTAAGTAAACGTGATGAATCTATTATTCAATTTATTGAACAATATCAAGCGCTTGGATATCTTCCAGAAGCGATTTTTAACTTTATCGCATTACTTGGTTGGTCACCAGTAGGGGAGGAAGAAATCTTCTCTAAAGATGAGTTTATTGAAATGTTTGATGCGGCACGTTTATCAAAATCACCTGCATTATTCGATTCTCAAAAACTAAAATGGATGAACAATCAATATATGAAAAAGCAAGATCTAGATGCTGTTGTTGCATTAAGCTTACCGCATTTAGTGAAAGCTGGTCGTGTAAGTGAAAACTTAAGCGAACAAGAACAGGTTTGGGTTCGTGGTGTAATTGCTTTATACCATGAACAAATGAGCTTTGGAGCTGAAATTGTAGAGCTTTCTGAAATGTTCTTCAAAGATCATGTAGACTATGAAGAAGAAGGACAAGAAGTATTAAAAGGTGAACAAGTACCTGAAGTACTTCGTGCATTTGCAGCAGGATTAGAAGCTTTAGATGAAGTAGAACCAGCAGCAATTAAGAAGGCAATTAAAGCTGTTCAAAAAGAAACAGGTCATAAAGGCAAAAATTTATTTATGCCAATTCGTGTTGCAACTACGGGTCAAACACATGGCCCAGAACTTCCAAACGCAATTGCACTTCTTGGAAAAGAAAAAGTTTTAAATCGTATTCGTAAAGTAATTGGTTAACATTTGACGAATTTAGAAATATAATAAGAATACTTAAAAACCTAATAAGGGAAAGCGACGAGAAGGAGAAGTAGAAAATCAGGCTTTTTACAGAGAGAACCACCTTTTGGCTGGAAGTGGTTTATAAGTGGATTTTTGAAATGCCCCTTCGAGTCTTCTGCTGAACAACGAAGAGTTTCGGGACGTCATAAGGACGCAAAGTAAGCAGAAGCGGTATAAACCGTTATCATGGATGAGTTTGAGGCTTTATTTGAGCCTAAACAGAGTGGAACCGCGCTTATAAGGCGCCTCTGTCAATATGACAGAGGCGTCTTTTTTATACCATGTAAATAGGTATGGGTATCAGTTTTTGTACAGATGGATAAAGACTAGGTAACAAACAAGGAAGTTAGCGATAAAGTGAACCTTTAATCAGTGGGGCTTCATTCCTCACTAATTATTAGCCTTCACCAATTGGACCTTTACGGGTAATTCATCTCCAATCTAACTTCTTTTCTTTCACTGAATGATGAGGTGGAGGTAATACTGTCCACCAATAGCGGGGGAATCAGTTCACTCGGAATAGTAGTCCATAAAGGGGAGGGGACATCGATGTTTAAGAGGCTTCGAGAAGATATTGAAGTCGTTTTTGAACAAGATCCAGCGGCGCGAAGTTATTTCGAAGTCATTTTAACTTACTCTGGATTACATGCAGTTTGGGCACACCGAATTGCACACGCCTTTTATAAACGAAATTTTTTCTTTATTGCGCGTTGGATTTCACAAGTTAGTCGTTTTTTTACTGGTATCGAGATTCATCCAGGGGCCACAATTGGTCGCCGCTTTTTTATTGACCATGGTATGGGAGTTGTTATTGGGGAGACATGTGAAATTGGAGACAATGTAACCATTTATCAAGGAGTTACATTAGGTGGTACAGGGAAAGAAAAAGGAAAAAGGCATCCAACAATTCAAGATAATGTACTTATTGCAACTGGTGCGAAAGTACTCGGATCCATTACGGTTGGAGAGAATTCCAAAATTGGTGCAGGGTCCGTTGTGTTGAAAGAAGTTCCTGCGCATTCGACAGTTGTAGGTATACCTGGTCGTGTCGTAATTCAGAATGGAGTAAAGGTAGGTCAGGAATTAAACCATTCGGATCTTCCGGATCCAATTTTCGATAAATTGAAAGTGATGGAAGCTGAGCTTGAGAAATTAAAAAAGCAACTTGAAGTAAAAGTGGAAAGGAAGGATGAAAATGACTATTCACATTTATAATACGTTAACGCGTCAGAAAGAGGAGTTTGTTCCTTTAGAAGAAAATAAAGTGAAGATGTATGTATGCGGGCCGACAGTATACAACTATATTCATATTGGAAATGCAAGACCGCCTATGGTATTTGATACAGTGCGTCGCTACTTAGAATATAAAGGGTATGATGTACAATATGTTTCTAATTTTACGGATGTAGATGATAAATTAATTAAAGCAGCAAATGAGCTAGGAGAGGACGTTCCAACAATTGCAGATCGCTTTGTTGAAGCGTATTTTGAAGATGTAACTGCATTAGGTTGCAAGCACGCTACAGTTCACCCTCGTGTAACAGAAAATATGGATATCATTATTGAGTTTATTGAGGAACTTGTGAAAAAAGGATATGCATATGAATCAGAAGGAGATGTTTATTACAAAACGAAAGAATTTGAAGGCTACGGCAAATTGTCTCATCAACCAATTGCAGATTTGCGTCATGGTGCACGTATTGAAGTTGGAGAAAAGAAACAAGATCCACTTGACTTTGCATTATGGAAAGCTGCGAAAGAAGGAGAGATCTTCTGGGAGAGCCCTTGGGGGAAAGGTCGTCCGGGATGGCATATTGAATGCTCTGCAATGGCACGGAAATATTTGGGAGATACAATCGATATTCACGCTGGTGGTCAAGATTTAGCGTTCCCACATCATGAAAATGAGATTGCACAATCAGAAGCTTTGACTGGAAAAACATTTGCACGTTACTGGATGCATAATGGATATATTAATATTAACAATGAAAAAATGTCTAAATCATTAGGGAACTTCATTTTAGTTCACGATATTATTAAGCAATATAATCCGCAATTAATTCGCTTCTTTATGCTATCGGTTCACTATCGTCACCCAATTAACTTTAGTGAAGAATTATTACAGAATACGAATAATGGGTTAGAGCGTATTAAAACGGCATACGGTAATTTAAAACATCGCATGGAAAGCAGTACGGATTTAACGGATCATAACGAGAAGTGGTTAGCTGAAATGAAGAAATTCCAAGTTGCATTTGAAGCAGCGATGGATGATGATTTTAATACAGCAAACGCAGTAACAGAATTATATAACTTAGCAAACCATGCAAATCAATATTTACTAGAAGAACATACATCAAAAGCTGTGCTTGAGGCGTATGTAAAACAGTTTGAAACATTATTTGGCATCTTAGGATTAGAATTAACAAAAGAAGAATTACTTGATGAAGAGATTGAAGTGTTAATTCAAAAACGTATTGAAGCTCGTAAAAATCGTGATTTCGCATTATCAGATCAAATTCGCGATGATTTAAAAGAGCGCAATATTATTTTAGAAGATACAGCACAAGGTACAAGATGGAAAAGAGGATAAGCATGATTGATGCAAAGCAATTGAACAGCTTAGCGTTAGCCTATATGGGTGATGCGGTATATGAACAATATATCCGCTATCACCTCCTTCAAAAAGGAACAGTTCGTCCCAATCAACTACATCGTTTAGGGACAAGCTTTGTTTCAGCAAAGGCGCAGGCGAAAGTTGTTTATCATTTTTTAGAGACAGCATTTCTAACAGAGGAAGAAGAAGCGGTACTAAGAAGAGGACGTAATGCGAATTCTGGTACTGTTCCAAAAAATACGGATGTACAAACGTATCGCCATAGTACGGCCTTCGAGGCATTGCTCGGCTATCATTATTTATTGAACAATCGTGAACGATTAGAAGAGCTTGTATATAAAGCAATTGATGTATTAGAGGTAAAAGAAGGAGGCGCATCAACATGAGTAGTGAATACATTATCGGTCGTAACCCTGTAATTGAAGCGTTACGATCAGGGCGAGATATTAATAAGATTTGGATTGCAGAAGGTGCTGCCAAGGGACAAGTGCAAATTGTATTAGCGTTAGCGAAAGAGAATAAAATTATTTTACAGCATGCACCAAAGAAAAAATTAGATCAGCTTGTTGAAGGAAATCATCAAGGGGTGATTGCGCAAGTTGCGGCATATCAGTATGCGGAATTAGAAGATTTATTTGAGGTAGCTGCTAAGCGTAACGAAGATCCGTTCTTCTTAATTCTTGATGAAATTGAAGACCCACATAACCTAGGATCTATTATGCGTACAGCAGATGCAACGGGAGCGCATGGGATTATTATTCCAAAGCGCCGAGCAGTTGGATTAACGGCATCGGTTGCAAAGGCTTCAACAGGAGCAATTGAATACATTCCAGTTGCTCGTGTGACAAATTTATCACGAACAATTGATGAGTTAAAGGAACGTGGTCTTTGGATTGCGGGCACAGATGCAAAAGGGAAAACAGATTATCGCAACTTAGATGGCAATATGCCGATTGGGTTAGTAATTGGTAGTGAAGGGAAAGGTATGAGCCGTATTATTGGTGAAAAGTGTGATTTCCTTATTCATTTACCGATGGTTGGTAAAGTTACATCCTTAAATGCTTCAGTAGCTGCTAGTCTGCTAATGTACGAGGTATATCGCAAACGTCACCAAATTGGTGAGTAAAAATGGACGATATTTTAATCGTTGACGGTTATAACGTTATTGGGGCTTGGAGAGACTTGAAAAAATTGAGGGATGTAGACTTACAGGCATCAAGGGACGCGCTAATTGATAAGATGGCGGATTATCAGGGGTATACAGGAACAAGAGTAATGATTGTATTTGATGCTTATACAGTTCAAGGTATTGAGAAGAAGATGAAGCAATCGCGTGTTGAAGTTATTTTCACAAGGAGAAATCAAACTGCTGATGAAAAAATTGAACAGCTCGCGATTGAGCTTCGTAACATTAATACACAAATTTATGTTGCAACTTCCGATTATACAGAACAGTGGGTTATTTTTGCGCAAGGAGCACTTAGGAAATCAGCCCGTGAACTAGAGATAGAAGTACAGGCGGTGGAACAACAAGTGCGCCATCAAACGCGAGAGGTAAAAGATAAACAACCAGCTATGCGAACGATATTTAGCAAAGATATTACAGAAAAGTTAGAAAAATTAAGGCGAGGAGAGCGTTGAACCATTGACGCTCTTCAAGCGCTTACTGTATAATATTTCTAAATAAATAGCGGTCGGAGGGATCAGAGTGGAAACAGGCTTCGTAAGTACCAACAACGTTACGTTTCGCGATTTAGAGGATGAGGCAATAGTTGAGTTAGTTCGAAAAGGTAATATTGATGCTCTTGAATATTTAATTCACAAGTACAAGAACTTTGTTCGCGCAAAATCAAGATCGTATTTTTTAGTAGGTGCCGATCGGGAAGATATTGTTCAAGAAGGTATGATTGGATTGTTTAAAGCTATTCGTGATTATAAAGAGGACAAGCTCTCTTCTTTTAAAGCATTTGCTGAATTATGTATTACTCGTCAAATTATTACTGCTATTAAGACAGCAACGAGACAAAAACATATTCCTTTAAATTCATATGTTTCTTTAGACAAACCGATTTACGATGAGGAATCTGATCGTACGCTATTAGATGTTATTTCAGAAGCAAAGGTAACTGATCCTGAAGAGATGATTATTAGCCAGGAAGAATATACCGACATAGAACTAAAAATATCTGAATTATTAAGCGATTTAGAAAGGAAAGTCCTTTCTTTATACTTAGATGGTCGCTCTTATCAAGAAATCTCAGAACAGCTAAATAGACACGTAAAGTCTATTGATAACGCCCTGCAGCGTGTGAAAAGAAAACTTGAACGATATATGGAAATGAGAGAAAATACAACTTTAAACTCATAGTATATGTCGCAGGAGGTAAAGTGATTCTCCTGTTTTCTTTTTGTAAGGTAGTAAGCGGCATGTCATTGACATTGTCTTTTATTGTATGATACATTTTTAGGGACATAATGTTACAAGGTTGGTGTAACAAATGAGGAAAAAAGTTGTACTCTCATGTGAAGAGTGTAAGAATCGAAACTACTCCACAATGAAAGATACGAGCTCAGTAGAGCGACTTGAGATAAAGAAGTTTTGTAAAACATGCAATATGCATACAGTTCATAAGGAAACAAAATAAATAATCGAAACAATACACTGGAGGTCCCGTAAATGCGTTTGACGAACTTTTTCGGCGATGTAGGTCGCGAAATGAAAAAAGTAAGTTGGCCTAAGAAAGATGAATTACTCCGTTCAACAGCTACTGTTATTGCGACAGTTGTGTTTTTTGCAGTTTTCTTTGCAGTAGTTGACATGGGTATTTCTTCTTTAATTCGGTTAATTCTTGGTTAGTTCTTGAATAAGAAGCACTTATCCATGATATAATGTTATTTATACGAACTGTGTAAAAGCCCGATGAACGGGTTTTTTCATTTGCACAAAAAAATGTACGTCAGGGAGGGAAGGACGCTCGTCCTAAATGAATGGAAAAAAGTTGGTATGTTGTCCATACTTATTCTGGATATGAAAATAAAGTAAAAGCAAACCTAGAGAAACGTGTAGAATCAATGGGAATGCAAGATAAAATTTTCCGTGTTGTTGTTCCGGAAGAAGTAGAAGTAGAAATGAAAAACGGAAAAGAAAAGTTAACAAAAAGAAAAGTATTCCCAGGTTATGTATTAGTTGAACTAATTATGACTGATGATTCTTGGTATGTTGTTCGTAATACACCAGGCGTAACAGGTTTTGTTGGATCTTCTGGGTCAGGTTCAAAGCCATCTCCTTTATTAGAAGAGGAAGTTGTTACCATTATGAAGCATATGGGAATGGACAATGAAGTGGTTGATTTTGACTTTGAACTTCATGAAACAGTGCGTGTAAATGAAGGGCCATTCGCGAACTATACAGGCGCAATCGAAGAGATTGATATGGAAAAACAAAAAGTAAGAGTGCTTGTAGACATGTTTGGTCGTGAAACACCGGTCGAGCTGGATTTCCATCAAATTGAAAAATTATAAAATGAAACTTGAAATGAATTGTAAAAAGTGATAATATCTTTTAAGTCAGTACGTCTTCGGTAACGGAGACGTTTTTTGAAAAGATTTTATCGTACAGATAAAATAAAAGTGGGAGGGCAAATCACTGCCCAATTGACCACATCACGGACTTAAGGAGGTGTGTCTCGTGGCTAAAAAGGTAATTAAAATGGTAAAACTTCAAATTCCTGCAGGTAAAGCTAACCCAGCTCCACCAGTTGGTCCAGCATTAGGACAAGCGGGTGTTAATATCATGGGCTTCTGTAAAGAGTTCAACGCTCGTACAGCAGACCAAGCTGGTCTTATCATTCCTGTTGAAATTACGGTATTCGAAGACCGTTCATTCACTTTCATTACTAAAACTCCTCCTGCTGCTGTTCTTCTTAAGAAAGTAGCTGGTATCGAGTCTGGTTCTGGTGAACCAAACCGTAATAAAGTGGCAACTGTTAAGCGTGATAAAGTTCGCGAAATCGCTGAAACTAAAATGCCTGACCTAAACGCTGCTAGTGTAGAAGCTGCAATGCGTATGGTTGAAGGTACTGCACGCAGTATGGGCATCGTAATCGAAGACTAATTCGATTTGTTTTTTTGTAAAAAAGGTTGCGGGTCTGGAATTCCAATTCGCAACCTTTATTATCGTAAATGAGTATCGTTTTTAAATAAATGGATGGGCGCACATCCTCGGGGGTTCCCGGAATGAAGGCGTAAACGTGGGAGGTTATTCCGCTAAAACCACATTCAAGGAGGAAATAAACATGGCTAAAAGAGGTAAAAAGTACGTAGAAGCTGCGAAGCTTGTTGATCGTGCAACTGCTTACTCTGCAACAGAAGCAGTAGAATTAGTAAAGAAAACAAACACAGCTAAATTTGATGCAACTGTAGAAGCTGCATTTCGTTTAGGTGTTGACCCTAAGAAAGCTGACCAACAAATTCGTGGTGCAGTTGTTCTTCCACACGGTACTGGTAAAGTTCAACGTGTATTAGTATTCGCTAAAGGCGAAAAAGCAAAAGAAGCTGAAGCTGCTGGCGCTGACTTCGTAGGTGATACTGATTACATCGGCAAAATCCAACAAGGTTGGTTCGATTTCGATGTAGTAGTAGCAACTCCTGACATGATGGGTGAAGTTGGTAAACTTGGTCGTGTATTAGGACCTAAAGGTTTAATGCCGAACCCTAAAACTGGAACAGTTACTTTCGATGTAACAAAAGCTGTTAACGAAATCAAAGCTGGTAAAGTTGAATACCGCGTTGATAAAGCTGGTAACATCCATGTTCCAATCGGTAAAGTATCTTTCGAAGATGCTAAACTAGTAGAAAACTTCAAAACAATTGCTGACACGCTGTTAAAAGCTAAACCAGCTGCTGCAAAAGGTACTTACATGAAGAACGCAACTGTTGCTTCTACAATGGGACCTGGCGTACGTGTAGACGTTTCTACAATCGCGTAAAAATTGGAAGTTGACTTCATAAAGAAGTTTTAATATAATCATTTATGTTGTGAATTTAAATAGTGTACCGTAGACAGTGGGTGCCAACTTGGCTTAATTTCCCACCTAGGTGTTAATATACGAAACGGAATTTTTTCTGTGACTATATGCCTCCATGTCTACAATTGGGCATGGGGGTTTTTTAGTGCACTGTCGGTACATCTTCTATATAATCTACAGGAGGTGTAATAACATGAGCAAAGCAATCGAAACTAAACAACAAGTTGTAACTGAAATCGCTGAAAAACTTCGCGAAAGTAAATCTACAATCGTTGTTGACTACCGTGGTTTAACAGTTGCTGAAGCAACAGAATTACGTAAAAACTTACGTGAAGCTGGCGTTGAGTTCAAAGTTTACAAAAACTCTTTAACTCGTCGTGCTGCAGAATCTGTTGAAATGGCTGAGTTAAACGAATTCTTAACAGGACCAAACGCAATCGCGTTCAGTAACGAGGATGTAGTTGCTCCTGCGAAAGTATTAAACGACTTCGCTAAAGATCATGAAGCTTTAGAAATTAAAGCGGGCGTAATCGAAGGTAAACTTGTAACACTTGATGAGGTTAAAGCTATCGCTACTCTTCCATCTCGTGAAGGCTTACTTTCTATGCTTCTTAGCGTTCTTCAAGCTCCAATCCGTAACCTTGCACTTGCTACTAAAGCAGTTGCAGATCAAAAGGAAGAGCAAGGCGCTTAATTTTTTAAAAGATAATTACGTGTTATCGATAAAACAATACAAACCTATCTAAGGGAGGATATTTACAATGACTAAAGAACAAATCATTGAAGCAGTTAAATCTATGACTGTATTAGAACTTAACGACTTAGTAAAAGCTATCGAGGAAGAATTCGGCGTAACTGCTGCTGCTCCTGTAGCTGTTGTTGGTGGCGCTGGTGAAGCTGCTGCTGAGAAAACTGAATTTGACGTAGTACTTGAAAGTGCTGGCGCGCAAAAAATCAAAGTTATCAAAGTTGTTCGTGAAATCACTGGTCTTGGCTTAAAAGAAGCTAAAGAATTAGTTGACAACACACCAAAAGCAATCAAAGAAGGCGCTTCTAAAGAAGAAGCTGAAGAAATGAAAGCTAAACTTGAAGAAGTTGGCGCTGCTGTAGAAGTTAAGTAATTAACTTTTGAAGCTTAAAAAAAGCTCGCTCTTATGCGGGCTTTTTTTTTAACTGTAAAGAAAAGAGGTGGCCATATGGCAGACCATTATTTTTCTAATGACCCTTCGAGCAAAAGTGATCGTAAACGATGGGAATATACATTGCGAGGATCTCAATTTGCTTTTTTATCTGACCATGGGGTGTTTTCGAAAAACGAGGTGGACTTTGGTTCTCGTCTTTTAATTGAAGCTTTTCAAATGCCGGATATTAAAGGTGACGTATTAGACGTGGGATGTGGATACGGTCCAATCGGTTTGTCGTTAGCGAAAGAGTTTCAAGAGCGTAGTGTTCACATGGTGGATGTGAACGAAAGGGCACTTGGACTTGCAAAAGAAAATGCTGCTAATAACAAAGTTGAAAACGTTCGTATTTTTCAAAGTAGTGTCTATGAAAATGTAGATGGCAAGTATGCTGCTATTCTATCTAATCCTCCAATTCGTGCTGGTAAGCATATCGTGCATGAGATTTTAGAAAAAGCTGCCATTCATCTAGTGTCGGGTGGAGAGCTTTGGATTGTTATTCAAAAGAAACAAGGTGCACCATCTGCGCTTAAAAAACTAGAGGAAACATTTTCTGAAGTTGAAGTTGTAGAAAAGAAAAAAGGATATTATATCATAAAATCAAAAAAACGTTGACGGTTATTTTTGGCTATGTTAACATTATACAATGCCAATATATGATTTTCTGCGTTGAGAACGATGTATATTTTTGCTTCTCTTGGAAAAGATAGTAAAATCAGCAGATGATGAAACAGAATGATGGTTTTCTTATAGAAGCCATTTTTCTTTTTTGAGCAGGTAGAAAGACTCAACGTATCTATCTTTGAGAGAAAAAAGCTGCGCTACTGGCGTTAGCTATATTTATTTGTGATTTTGCACAATTTTTTTGTGCATTTATAATACTCATGATTTGAGGGGTGAAGCAGTTGACAGGTCAACTAGTTCAATACGGACGCCACCGCCAACGAAGAAGTTATGCCCGTATTAGTGAAGTATTAGAGTTACCAAATCTTATCGAAATTCAAACCTCTTCTTATCAGTGGTTTCTTGATGAGGGTTTGCGAGAAATGTTCCAAGACATTTCTCCGATTGAAGACTTTACGGGAAATCTATCGCTTGAATTTATCGACTACAGCTTAGGTGAACCTAAATACTCTGTAGAAGAATGTAAAGAGCGTGATGTGACGTATGCAGCACCACTTCGTGTGAAAGTTCGTCTAATCAATAAGGAAACTGGTGAAGTAAAAGAACAGGATGTGTTCATGGGAGATTTCCCACTCATGACAGAGACAGGAACATTCGTAATTAACGGTGCAGAACGTGTTATCGTTTCCCAGTTAGTTCGCTCTCCAAGCGTATACTATAGTGGCAAAGTGGATAAAAACGGAAAACGTGGTTTTACTGCTACTGTAATTCCAAACCGCGGAGCTTGGTTAGAGTATGAAACAGATGCTAAGGATGTTGTATATGTGCGTATCGACCGTACGCGTAAACTTCCTGTAACTGTTTTGTTACGCGCATTAGGGTTTGGCTCTGATCAAGAAATCACCGAGCTTTTAGGTGATAACGAATACTTAAGCAATACGCTAGAAAAAGACAACACAGATAGCACAGAAAAAGCATTGCTTGAAATTTATGAGCGTCTACGCCCAGGTGAACCACCAACAGTAGAAAATGCGAAAAGCTTGCTTGTTTCTCGCTTCTTTGATCCGAAGCGCTACGATTTAGCAAATGTAGGTCGTTACAAGATCAACAAAAAGTTACACATTAAAAACAGATTGTTTAACCAACGCTTAGCTGAAACATTAGTAGATCCAGAAACTGGAGAAATTTTAGCAGCAGAAGGAACAATCTTAGACCGTCGTACACTAGATCGCATTTTACCTTACTTAGAGAAAAACATTGGATTCAAGACAGCGAAACCAATGGGTGGAGTGGTAGAAGGCGATGTTGAGCTGCAATCGATTAAGATTTATGCTCCAGAGTCAGACGGTGAACGTTCTATCAATGTAATTGGGAATGCAAATATCACTCGTGACGTAAAACACATCACACCAGGTGATATCCTTGCTTCTATTAGCTACTTCTTTAACTTACTATACAAAGTAGGGGATACAGATGATATTGACCATTTAGGAAACCGTCGTCTTCGTTCTGTAGGGGAGTTATTACAAAACCAATTCCGTATCGGCCTTTCTCGTATGGAACGTGTTGTTCGTGAGAGAATGTCGATTCAAGATACAAATGCAATTACACCGCAAGCGTTAATTAACATTCGTCCGGTTATTGCATCTATTAAAGAGTTCTTCGGAAGTTCTCAGTTATCTCAGTTCATGGACCAAACAAACCCATTAGCAGAGTTAACACACAAACGAAGACTATCTGCATTAGGACCTGGTGGTTTAACGCGTGAGCGTGCAGGCTTTGAAGTACGTGACGTTCACTACTCTCACTATGGTCGTATGTGTCCAATCGAAACGCCAGAGGGACCAAACATCGGTTTGATCAACTCATTATCTTCATTCGCGAAAGTAAATGAGTTTGGTTTCATTGAAACACCATACCGTCGTGTTGATCCAGAAACTGGACGTGTAACGGGCCATGTTGATTACTTAACAGCAGATGAAGAAGATAACTATGTTGTAGCCCAAGCGAACATGAAATTATCTGAAGAAGGAGAATTCCTTGATGAAGATATCGTAGCTCGTTTCCGTGGTGAAAACATTGTCACAAATAAAGAACGTATCGATTACATGGATGTATCTCCAAAACAAGTAGTGTCCGCAGCGACAGCTTGTATTCCGTTCTTAGAAAACGATGACTCCAACCGTGCACTTATGGGTGCGAACATGCAACGTCAGGCGGTTCCGTTAATGAATCCGGAATCTCCGATTGTAGGTACAGGTATGGAGTACGTATCAGCAAAAGACTCAGGAGCTGCAGTAATCTGTAAACATCCTGGTACTGTTGAGCGCGTAGAAGCACGTGAAGTTTGGGTACGTCGCTATGTAGAAGTTGACGGTCAAAAAGTAAAAGGCGATTTAGATCGCTACAAAATGTTGAAATTCATTCGTTCTAACCAAGGAACTTGTTACAATCAACGTCCAATTGTAAGTGTTGGAGATCAAGTTGTAAAAGGTGAAATCCTTGCGGATGGTCCTTCTATGGAAAAAGGTGAACTAGCACTTGGACGTAACGTGCTTGTTGGCTTTATGACATGGGATGGTTATAACTACGAGGATGCAATCATCATGAGTGAGCGCCTTGTAAAAGATGATGTGTACACTTCTATCCATATTGAAGAATATGAATCAGAAGCTCGTGATACGAAGCTTGGACCAGAAGAAATTACACGTGATATCCCGAATGTTGGGGAAGATGCACTTCGTAATCTTGACGAGCGCGGTATTATTCGCGTCGGTGCTGAAGTAAAAGATGGAGATCTACTTGTTGGTAAAGTAACGCCAAAAGGTGTAACAGAATTAACAGCAGAAGAACGTCTATTACATGCAATCTTCGGTGAAAAAGCGCGTGAAGTACGTGATACATCACTACGTGTACCACATGGTGGTGGCGGTATTATCTTAGATGTAAAAGTATTCAACCGTGAAGATGGCGATGAATTGCCACCAGGTGTGAACCAACTTGTACGTGCATATATCGTTCAAAAACGTAAAATTTCTGAAGGTGACAAGATGGCCGGTCGTCATGGTAACAAAGGTGTTATCTCTCGCATTTTACCAGAAGAAGATATGCCTTACTTACCAGATGGCACGCCAATTGATATCATGTTGAACCCATTAGGGGTACCATCTCGTATGAATATCGGTCAGGTATTAGAGCTTCATCTTGGTATGGCAGCAAGATACCTTGGCATCCATATTGCAACGCCAGTATTCGATGGTGCTCGTGAGGAAGACGTATGGGGTACAATCGAAGAAGCTGGTATGGCAAATGATGCGAAAACAATCCTTTATGATGGACGTACTGGTGAACCATTCGACAATCGCGTATCTGTTGGTGTCATGTACATGATCAAACTTGCGCACATGGTTGACGATAAACTTCATGCTCGTTCTACTGGACCATACTCACTTGTAACGCAGCAACCTCTTGGAGGTAAAGCTCAGTTCGGTGGACAGCGTTTCGGTGAGATGGAGGTTTGGGCACTTGAAGCTTACGGTGCTGCTTATACTCTTCAAGAAATCTTAACAGTGAAGTCTGATGATGTTGTTGGACGTGTTAAGACGTACGAAGCAATTGTTAAAGGTGAAAATGTTCCAGAACCAGGCGTTCCAGAATCATTCAAAGTATTGATTAAAGAACTGCAAAGTTTAGGTATGGACGTTAAAATGATGTCTAGTGACGATACAGAAATTGAGATGCGTGATACGGAAGATGATGATCATCAATCAGCAGACAAATTGAATATCGAAGTTGAGACAACTAAGGAATAATTGGGATAACCTGTAGACTAAAAGGGAGGTAGGCCCCTTGATAGATGTAAATAACTTTGAATATATGAAGATTGGACTTGCTTCACCTGACAAGATTCGTTCTTGGTCATACGGTGAAGTTAAGAAACCAGAAACGATTAACTATCGTACGTTAAAGCCTGAAAAAGATGGCTTGTTCTGTGAGCGTATTTTCGGACCACAAAAGGACTGGGAATGTCATTGCGGAAAATATAAACGTGTACGTTATAAAGGTGTAGTTTGTGATCGATGTGGCGTTGAAGTAACGCGTGCAAAAGTTCGTCGTGAACGTATGGGCCATATCGAATTAGCTGCTCCTGTATCTCATATTTGGTATTTCAAAGGTATCCCGAGCCGCATGGGACTTGTCTTAGACATGTCCCCTCGCGCGCTTGAAGAAGTAATTTATTTCGCTTCTTATGTTGTAACAGAAAGTGGAGATACACCACTTGATAAGAAGCAATTACTTTCTGAAAAAGAATACCGTGCATATCGTGATCGATATGGCAGCACATTCCAAGCTGCTATGGGTGCAGAAGCAATTAAGAAGCTATTACAAGACATCGATTTAGATAAAGAAGTAGACTTCTTAAAAGAAGAATTAAAAACAGCACAAGGACAACGCCGTACTCGTGCTATTAAACGTCTAGAAGTATTAGAAGCATTCCGTAACTCTGGTAATGAGCCATCTTGGATGATCTTAGATGTTCTTCCAGTTATCCCGCCAGAACTACGCCCAATGGTACAGTTAGATGGTGGACGTTTTGCAACTTCTGACTTAAATGATTTATATCGTCGTGTAATTAACCGTAATAATCGTTTAAAACGTCTATTGGACTTAGGTGCACCAAGCATCATCGTTCAAAACGAAAAACGTATGTTACAAGAAGCTGTAGACGCATTAATCGATAATGGTCGTCGTGGCCGTCCAGTTACTGGACCAGGTAACCGCCCATTAAAATCACTATCTCACATGCTTAAAGGTAAACAAGGACGTTTCCGTCAAAACTTATTAGGTAAACGTGTTGACTACTCTGGCCGTTCTGTAATCGTTGTAGGACCGAACTTAAAGATGTATCAATGTGGATTACCGAAAGAGATGGCGCTTGAACTGTTCAAACCTTTCGTTATGAAAGATTTAGTGGAAAAAGGATTAGCACACAACATTAAGAGTGCGAAGCGTAAAATCGAGCGTGTACAACCTGAAGTTTGGGATGTTTTAGAATCTGTGATTAAAGAACACCCTGTACTTCTAAACCGTGCTCCAACGCTTCACCGTCTTGGTATCCAGGCGTTCGAACCTACATTAGTAGAAGGACGCGCAATCCGTCTTCATCCACTTGTATGTACTGCATACAACGCGGACTTTGATGGTGACCAAATGGCGGTTCACGTTCCGTTATCATCAGAAGCTCAAGCGGAAGCTCGTCTTCTTATGTTAGCGGCACAAAACATCTTGAACCCGAAAGATGGAAAACCAGTTGTTACTCCATCTCAGGATATGGTATTAGGTAACTACTACTTAACACTTGAGCGCGAGGGTGCAATTGGTGAAGGTATGGTGTTCAAAGATGCAAATGAAGCATTGCTTGCATATCAAAATGGATATGTACATCTGCACACACGTGTTGCAGTTGCTGCAAGTTCAGTAAACAACGAAACATTTACTGAAGAGCAAAAGAGCAAACTGCTATTAACAACAGTTGGTAAATTAATGTTTAACGAAATCTTACCGAAGTCGTTCCCTTATATTAACGAACCGACAAATTCAAACCTTGAAAAAGAAACACCAGCGAAGTATTTCGTTGAAAAAGGTGCGAACATTAAAGAGATTATCGCTAGTCGTGAAGAAGTGGCGCCATTTAGCAAGAAAATCCTTGGAAATATCATTGCGGAAGTATTTAAACGTTTCCAAATTACGGAAACATCTCGTATGCTTGATCGCATGAAAAACTTAGGATTTAAATATTCTACAAAAGCTGGTATTACAGTTGGGGTAGCGGATATTCTTGTATTAGGTGAAAAAGATGAAATTCTCCACGAAGCACAAGCAAAAGTGGATAATGTAATTAAACAATTCCGTCGCGGTTTAATCACGGAAGAAGAACGTTACGATCGTGTTATCTCTATTTGGAGTAATGCGAAAGATGTTATCCAAGGAAAACTGATGAAATCCTTGAATAAGCGCAATCCAATCTTCATGATGAGTGATTCTGGTGCCCGTGGTAACGCATCGAACTTTACTCAGCTTGCTGGTATGCGTGGTTTGATGGCAAACCCATCTGGTCGTATCATTGAACTTCCAATCAAATCAAGTTTCCGTGAAGGTTTAACAGTACTTGAGTACTTCATCTCTACGCATGGTGCGCGTAAAGGTCTTGCCGATACAGCACTTAAAACTGCCGATTCTGGTTACTTAACACGTCGTCTTGTAGACGTTGCACAAGATGTAATTGTCCGTGAAGATGATTGTGGAACAGATCGTGGTTTACTAATTGGTGCGATTAAAGAGGGTAATGAAGTTATTGAGTCATTATATGACCGTCTTGTTGGACGTTTTGCAAGAAAAACTGTAAAACATCCTGAAACAGGTGAAGTATTAGTTGGTGAAAACCAATTAATTACTGAAGATATCGCTCATATCGTTGAAAATTCGGGTGTTGAAACTGTAAACATTCGTTCAGCGTTTACATGTAATACTCGCCATGGTGTATGTAAGAAGTGTTACGGTCGTAACTTAGCAACTGGTACAGACGTAGAAGTAGGAGAGGCGGTAGGTATTATCGCAGCTCAATCTATCGGTGAGCCAGGTACACAGTTAACGATGCGTACGTTCCATACAGGTGGGGTTGCCGGGGATGATATCACACAAGGTTTACCTCGTATTCAAGAGATCTTCGAAGCTCGTAATCCGAAAGGTCAGGCAGTTATCAGTGAAATCGACGGTGTTATCGCAGCGATCAACGATGTTAAAGATCGTCAAGAAGTAGTTGTACAGGGTGAAGTTGAAGCTCGTACGTATGCTATTCCTTACGGTGCTCGTCTGAAAGTAACTCCAGGACAGCCTATCAGTCACGGAAAAGAGTTAACAGAAGGTTCTATTGATCCGAAAGAATTATTAAAAGTAACTGATATTACAGCAGTTCAAGAATACTTACTACGTGAAGTTCAAAAAGTATACCGTATGCAAGGGGTAGAAATTGGTGATAAGCACGTAGAAGTAATGGTTCGCCAAATGCTTCGTAAAGTTCGCGTAAGCGATGCTGGTGAAACAGATGTATTACCAGGAACGTTACTAGACATCCATCAGTTCACTGATGCGAATGCGAAGGTGTTACTATTAGGTAAACAACCAGCAACGGCTAGACCGGTTCTTCTTGGTATTACAAAAGCTTCACTAGAAACAGATTCATTCTTATCTGCAGCATCGTTCCAAGAAACAACTCGTGTTCTAACAGATGCAGCAATTAAAGGAAAACGTGATGAACTTCTAGGATTGAAAGAGAATGTTATTATCGGTAAACTTGTTCCTGCTGGAACAGGTATGAATCGTTATCGCAAAGTGGATCTTGTGAAAACAACACAAGATGACATGAATGTAGAAAACGATGAAGTTTATGTGGAACAGTAAAATTTTCCGTCGTAAATTTTGTATAAAAACAGATAATCCTAGTTGACATTATATGAGTCAAAATGTTACTATAAGCAAGGTTGCTCCTGAACGATGCTTTGGAGGATATGTATATGTCTTATCAAAAAGTGTCAACTGCTGAAAATGTAGTCGTTGGTCATAAACGAACATTGGAAGCAATCAAAAATGGTACAGTTAAAGAAGTTGTCATTGCAGAAGATGCTGACATGCGGTTAACCCATGTTATTACTCGTACTGCATTGCAATATAACGTACCCATAACCAAAGTTGAATCAATTCGTAAACTTGGAAAAGTTTCGGGGATTCAAGTGGGAGCTTCAGCAATAGGAATAATAAGTTAAAACTGTTTTTGTGAGGAGAGAGCATTTGCTCTTCCTTGCAAAAACTTTGTTTTCAACTAATAATGAACCACCTGGATATGTGGTCATACAAACATGCGAAGGGAGGATAAATCAAATGCCTACTATTAACCAATTAGTGAGAAATGGTCGTACTGATAAAGTATGGAAATCTAAATCACCTGCGTTAAACAAAGGTTTCAACTCTTTAAAGAAAAAATCAACTGATATCTCTGCACCTCAAAAACGTGGTGTGTGTACTCGTGTTGGTACAATGACTCCAAAGAAACCGAACTCAGCGTTACGTAAATACGCTCGTGTACGTTTAACAAATGGTATCGAGGTTACAGCTTACATCCCAGGTATCGGTCATAACCTACAAGAGCATAGCGTAGTATTAATTCGCGGTGGTCGTGTAAAGGATTTACCAGGGGTACGTTACCACATCGTTCGTGGTGCGCTTGATACAGCTGGTGTTGACAAACGTATGCAAGGACGTTCTAAATATGGTACTAAGCGACCAAAACCTGCTAAAAAATAATAAACTTAAAATGAAAGGAGGAACTCAATATGCCTCGTAAAGGACCTGTTGCGAAACGTGACGTGTTACCAGATCCAATGTACAATTCTAAACTTGTAACACGCCTAATCAACAAAATGATGGTTGACGGTAAAAAAGGTAAATCTCAAACAATTCTTTATAACGCGTTCGATATCGTTCGTGAACGTGCTGGTAAAGAGCCTATGGAAGTATTCGAGCAAGCTCTTAAGAACATCATGCCTGTTCTTGAAGTACGCGCTCGTCGTGTTGGTGGTGCTAACTACCAAGTTCCAGTTGAGGTTCGTCCAGAACGCCGTACAACTTTAGGTCTTCGCTGGTTAGTAAACTATGCTCGTCTTCGTGGTGAAAAAACTATGGAAGAGCGTCTAGCTTACGAAATCTTAGATGCAGCTAACAACGCTGGTGCATCTGTTAAGAAACGTGAAGACACTCATAAAATGGCAGAAGCTAACAAAGCATTTGCTCATTACCGTTGGTAGGATTCAACGTAAAATAAATGTATGCATAAACCGCTTTATTTGTCGCTTATGGAAGTGTGGAGAGGGAGAATGCCTCTCCCTTTCGTTGGGCGCTCGTTTTACATAATGAGGGTACTGGACACTGGCATATGTAACAATATAAAGTGGCTTTTTTGCTACTTAAAATAAAATAATCCAATCCATATATGGAAGGAGCAAGACACCAAATGACAAGAGAGTTCTCTTTAGAAAACACTCGTAATATTGGTATCATGGCTCACATCGATGCTGGTAAAACAACAGCAACTGAGCGTATTCTGTATTACACAGGACGTATTCATAAAATCGGTGAAACTCATGAAGGTGCATCTCAGATGGACTGGATGGAGCAAGAGCAAGAGCGTGGTATCACAATTACTTCTGCTGCAACTACAGCTCAATGGAAAGGTCACCGTGTAAATATCATTGACACTCCAGGACACGTAGACTTCACAGTAGAAGTAGAACGTTCTTTACGCGTACTTGATGGTGCGGTAGCAGTACTTGATGCACAATCTGGTGTAGAACCACAAACAGAAACTGTTTGGCGTCAGGCTACTACTTACGGCGTACCTCGTATCGTATTCGTTAACAAAATGGATAAGATCGGTGCAGATTTCTTATACTCTGTAGGAACAATCCACGATCGTTTACAAGCAAACGCACATCCAATTCAGTTACCAATCGGTGCTGAGGACGAGTTCAATGGTATCATTGACCTTGTTGAAGAGTGTGCTTACATGTACGGTAACGATTTAGGAACAGACATCGAGCGTGTTGAAATTCCTGAAGAGCACAAAGAACTAGCTGAAGAATACCGTGGAAAACTTATTGAAGCGGTAGCTGAGCTTGATGAAGAAATGATGATGAAGTACCTAGAAGGTGAAGAAATTACTGTAGAAGAGCTTAAAGCTGGTATCCGTAAGGCTACAACTTCTGTTGAATTCTTCCCAGTAATCTGTGGTTCTGCATTCAAAAATAAAGGTGTTCAGATTCTGTTAGACGCAGTTATTGACTACTTACCATCTCCATTAGATGTACCTGCTATTAAAGGTACTCTTCCGGATACAGATGAAGCTGTAGAACGTAAGTCTAGCGATGAAGAGCCATTCGCAGCTCTAGCATTCAAAATCATGACTGACCCTTATGTTGGTAAATTAACGTTCTTCCGTGTATATTCTGGTGTGTTAAACTCTGGATCATACGTGAAAAACTCAACTAAAGGTAAGCGTGAGCGTGTAGGACGTATCCTACAAATGCACGCTAACAGCCGTGAAGAGATTTCAACAGTTTACGCTGGTGATATCGCTGCTGCTGTTGGTTTAAAAGATACTACTACTGGTGATACTCTTTGTGACGAGAAGAGCCTTGTTATCCTTGAGTCTATGGAATTCCCAGAGCCAGTTATCTCTGTAGCTATCGAACCAAAATCTAAAGCTGACCAAGATAAAATGGGTACAGCATTATCTAAGCTTTCTGAAGAAGATCCAACATTCCGTGCTCACACTGACCAAGAAACTGGCCAAACAATCATCGCTGGTATGGGTGAACTTCACCTTGATATCATCGTTGACCGTATGCGTCGTGAATTCAAAGTGGAAGCAAACGTTGGTGCTCCTCAGGTAGCATACCGTGAGACTTTCCGTGCTGCTGCGAAAGTTGAAGGTAAGTTCGCTCGTCAATCTGGTGGTCGTGGACAATTCGGTCACGTTTGGATTGAGTTTGAACCTAATGAAGAAGGTAAAGGATTCGAATTCCAAAACAAGATCGTCGGTGGTGTAGTTCCACGTGAATACATCCCAGCTGTTGGAGCAGGTCTTGAAGATGCACTTAAAAATGGTGTACTAGCTGGTTATCCACTAGTTGACATTAAAGCTGCATTAGTTGATGGATCTTACCATGATGTTGACTCCTCTGAGATGGCGTTCAAAATCGCTGCATCTATGGCGCTTAAAGCTGCGGTTTCTAAATGTAGCCCAGTAATTCTTGAGCCAATGATGAAAGTTGAAGTTGTAATTCCTGAAGAGTACATGGGTGACATTATGGGTGACGTAACATCTCGTCGTGGACGTGTAGAAGGTATGGAAGCTCGCGGTAACGCACAAGTTGTTCGCGCTATGGTTCCACTTTCTGAAATGTTCGGTTATGCAACGTCATTACGTTCTAACACGCAAGGACGCGGAACATTCTCAATGACATTTGATCATTATGAAGAAGTACCGAAGTCTGTTTCAGAAGAAATTATCAAAAAAAATAAAGGTGAATAATTGATTTTTATCGATTGTTCAAGTATAACTACTTATGTAAGCTTAGAAAGTGGGACTTAAGTTTCACTTTCTAGTCTAAATATAAAATAACCTATATAAACTAAGGAGGAATTTAGAATGGCTAAAGCTAAATTCGAACGTTCTAAACCCCATGTTAACATCGGTACAATCGGCCACGTTGACCATGGTAAAACTACATTAACTGCTGCGATCACTACAGTTCTTGCAAAAGCTGGTGGTGCTGAAGCACGCGGATACGACCAAATCGATGCTGCTCCAGAAGAAAGAGAGCGCGGTATCACAATCTCAACTGCACACGTTGAGTACGAAACTGAAACTCGTCACTATGCACACGTTGACTGCCCAGGTCACGCTGACTATGTTAAAAACATGATCACTGGTGCTGCTCAAATGGACGGCGGTATCTTAGTAGTATCTGCTGCTGATGGCCCAATGCCTCAAACACGTGAGCACATCCTTCTTTCTCGTCAAGTAGGTGTTCCTTACATCGTTGTATTCTTAAACAAATGCGACATGGTAGACGACGAAGAATTATTAGAATTAGTAGAAATGGAAGTTCGCGACCTATTATCTGAATACGGATTCCCAGGCGACGATATTCCTGTAGTTAAAGGTTCTGCTCTTAAAGCTCTTCAAGGAGAAGCTGAGTGGGAAGAAAAAATCATCGAATTAATGGCTGAAGTTGATGCTTACATCCCAACTCCAGAACGTGAAACTGACAAACCATTCTTAATGCCTATCGAGGATGTATTCTCTATCACAGGTCGTGGTACAGTTGCAACTGGACGTGTAGAGCGTGGAGTAGTTAAAGTTGGTGACGTAGTAGAAATCATCGGTCTTGCTGAAGAGAACGCTTCTACAACTGTAACTGGTGTAGAAATGTTCCGTAAACTTCTTGACCAAGCTCAAGCTGGAGACAACATTGGTGCTCTACTTCGTGGGGTTGCTCGTGAAGACATCCAACGTGGACAAGTTCTTGCTAAAAGCGGTTCTGTAAAAGCTCATGCTAAATTCAAAGCTGAAGTTTTCGTATTATCTAAAGAAGAAGGTGGACGTCACACTCCATTCTTCGCTAACTACCGTCCGCAATTCTATTTCCGTACAACTGACGTAACTGGTATCATCCAATTACCAGAAGGTACTGAAATGGTAATGCCTGGTGACAACATCGAAATGACTATCGAACTTATCGCTCCAATCGCAATCGAAGAGGGAACTAAATTCTCTATTCGTGAAGGTGGACGTACAGTAGGTTACGGTGTAGTTGCTACAATCGTTGCTGAATAATCTTTAAATAGATTATTAAAAACTCAAGGGAGAATCCCTTGAGTTTTTTTATTGCTTGTTTATATAGAAGAAAGAGGTGCATTTTCTATTTTTGAATGAGTTTCTTCTATAGTATATAAAACGAAAGTAACGACCAAAAATTGCAAGTTAAATGAGAGTAGATGAAAACTTGAAATTCTTTAAAGTGCCATGTATAATAGCAAAAGTAGAGAAAAGTAGATGCAAACAAAAAGATGCTTGCATCTAGACGAATAACATTGTATAATAGACAATGTTGGTCTTTGACTGCGATGAAGTGGAAGGTTGCTGACACACCCGGCCGCTTTGCCATGGCATGGTGTGGGGAAATTTCCATGGAGAAGGTCTATTTTAGAAATAGGCGAACGAAGGAGGGAAAATAATGGCAAAAGAAAAAATTCGTATCCGTTTAAAAGCTTACGATCACCGTATTCTTGATCAGTCAGCTGAGAAAATTGTAGAAACAGCTAAGCGTTCTGGGGCAACAGTTTCTGGTCCGATCCCATTACCAACTGAAAAAACTGTTTACACAATTCTTCGTGCTGTTCATAAGTACAAAGATTCTCGTGAGCAATTCGAAATGCGCACGCACAAACGTCTAATCGACATCGTGAGTCCTACTCCGCAAACAGTAGATTCATTAATGCGTTTAGATTTACCATCTGGTGTAGATATCGAAATCAAACTATAATTTATATAACTTAAAAATGTAGGAGGTGTAACTCATGACCAAAGGAATCTTAGGAAGAAAGATCGGTATGACTCAAGTATTTGCTGAAAACGGTGAGTTAATCCCAGTAACAGTAATCGCTGCGACTCCAAACGTTGTTCTTCAAAAGAAAACAACAGAAACTGACGGCTATAATGCAATTCAGTTAGGATTTGACGATAAACGTGAAAAGTTAACTAACAAACCTGAACAAGGCCACACTGCTAAAGCATCTACTACTCCTAAGCGCTTCATTCGCGAAATCCGCGATGCAGACGTGGACGGATTAGAGGTTGGTCAAGAGGTAAAAGTTGAAGTTTTCACTGCAGGTGAAATCGTTGACGTAACAGGAATTTCTAAAGGTAAAGGTTTCCAAGGTGTTATTAAACGCCACGGACAATCTCGCGGACCTATGTCTCATGGTTCTCGCTATCACCGTCGTCCTGGTTCAATGGGCCCAGTTGCTCCGAACCGTGTATTCAAAGGTAAAAAACTTGCTGGACGTATGGGTGGAGACCAAGTTACAATCCAAAACTTAGAAATCGTTCAAGTTGACGCTGAGCGCAACTTATTACTAGTAAAAGGTAACGTTCCAGGTGCTAAGAAATCTCTTGTAGTTGTTCAAGGCGCTGTGAAGGTTAGTAAATAATTCACAATAGGAAGGAGGAATTCCAATGCCAAAAGTTACTGTATATAACCAAACTGGTTCACAGGTTGGTGAAATCGAATTAGCTGAAGCTATTTTCGGTATCGAACCAAATGAAGCTGTACTTTTCGAAGCTGTAATGATGCAACGTGCATCTTTACGTCAAGGTACACACAAAGTAAAAACTCGCTCTGAAGTGCGCGGTGGTGGTCGTAAACCATGGCGTCAAAAAGGAACTGGACGTGCTCGTCAAGGTTCTATCCGCTCTCCTCAATGGCGTGGTGGTGGTACGGTATTCGGACCTACACCAAGAAGCTATGCTTACAAACTTCCTAAGAAAGTTCGTCGCTTAGCTATTAAATCTGCATTAGCTACTAAAGTAGTTGAGAACAACATTGTAGTTCTTGAAGACCTAGTGTTAAATGCACCGAAAACAAAAGACATGGTAGCAGTACTTAAAGGATTAACTGTAGAGAAGAAAGCTCTTATCGTAACTGCTGATGCAAACGAAGCTGTAGAGTTATCTGCTCGCAATATCCCTGGAGTAACAGTAATCACTGCTGATGGCGTAAACGTTTTAGACGTGCTTCATCATGATAAGCTAATCATGACAAAAGCGGCAGTGGAAAAAGTAGAGGAGGTGCTTGCATAATGAGAGATCCTCGTGATATCATTAAGCGCCCAGTTATCACTGAACGTTCTATGGAAATGATGGCTGAAAAAAAATACACGTTCGATGTGGACGTTAAATCTAATAAAACAGAAGTTAAAGACGCTGTAGAAGCGATCTTTGGTGTTAATGTAGAGAAAGTAAACATCATGAACTACAAGCCGAAAGC
Source organism: Bacillus pseudomycoides DSM 12442 (assembly GCF_000161455.1). Classification (GTDB taxonomy): domain Bacteria; phylum Bacillota; class Bacilli; order Bacillales; family Bacillaceae_G; genus Bacillus_A; species Bacillus_A pseudomycoides. Next base: position 96,527 of record NZ_CM000745.1, on the reverse strand, counting down.
AAAACGCGTTGGTCGTCACGCTGGTTTTACTAACCGTCGTCGTAAAGCAATCGTTAAGCTAACTGCTGACAGCAAAGAAATCGAAATCTTCCAAGGTGTTTAATTCTTACTAAAGAAGGAGGGAAATTGAGATGGCAATTAAAAAGTATAATCCAACTACTAATGGTCGTCGTAACATGACTACGAATGATTTCGCTGAAATTACGACTGACAGACCGGAAAAGTCTTTACTTGCGCCTTTAAGCAAAAAGGCTGGTCGTAATAACCAAGGTAAAATTACTGTACGTCACCAAGGTGGCGGACATAAGCGTCAATACCGTATCATCGACTTTAAACGTAACAAAGATGGAATTCCAGGACGCGTTGCTACGATCGAATACGATCCAAACCGCTCTGCGAATATCGCATTAATTAACTACGTTGACGGTGAAAAACGTTACATCCTTGCTCCTAAAAACTTAGAAGTAGGTATGGAAGTTATGTCTGGCGCTGAAGCTGACATTAAAATCGGTAACGCATTACCATTAATCAACATTCCAGTAGGTACTGTTGTTCATAACATCGAGCTTAAGCCTGGTCGTGGCGGACAATTAGTTCGTTCTGCTGGTACATCTGCTCAAGTACTTGGTAAAGAAGGAAAATACGTACTTGTACGCTTAACTTCTGGTGAAGTGCGTTTAGTATTATCTGCTTGCCGCGCTACAGTTGGTCAAGTAGGTAACGAACAACATGAACTTATCAAAATCGGTAAAGCGGGTCGCTCTCGCTGGTTAGGTAAGCGCCCAACAGTTCGTGGTTCTGTAATGAACCCAGTTGATCACCCACACGGTGGTGGTGAAGGACGCTCTCCAATCGGACGTAAGTCTCCAATGTCTCCATGGGGTAAACCAACTCTTGGATTCAAGACTCGTAAGAAAAATAAAGCGTCTGATAAATTTATCGTTCGTCGTCGTAAAAAATAATGGGATTGTAGTACGGTTCATTTCTAGAACCGTACGCCAATCACGAAGGGAGGCACCACAATGGCTCGTAGCTTAAAAAAAGGACCATTTGTCGATGATCACTTAATGAGCAAAATGGAAAAATTAGTTGCATCTGAGCAAAAACAAGTTGTTAAAACTTGGTCTCGCCGTTCAACAATCTTCCCTCAGTTCATCGGTCATACAATTGCTGTATATGATGGTCGTAAACACGTACCTGTGTACATCACTGAGGATATGGTTGGCCATAAGTTAGGTGAATTCGCACCAACTCGTACGTACAAAGGTCACCTTGCTGACGATAAGAAAACTAGAAGATAATGAGAGGAGGCACTTCAATGCAAGCTAAAGCAGTAGCGAGAACAGTTCGTATTGCTCCTCGTAAAGTTCGTTTAGTTGTAGACTTAATCCGAGGTAAGCAAGTGGGTGAAGCGATTGCTATCCTTAACCACACACCAAAAACTGCTTCTCCAGTTGTAGAGAAAGTTTTAAAATCTGCAATCGCAAATGCAGAGCACAATTACGAAATGGACATTAACAACCTAGTTGTTGAAACAGTTTTCGTTGACGAAGGTCCAACGTTGAAACGTTTCCGTCCACGTGCAATGGGTCGTGCAAGCCAAATTAACAAACGCACAAGCCACATTACAGTTGTGGTATCAGAAAAGAAGGAGGGATAATCGATGGGTCAGAAGGTTAATCCAATTGGTCTTCGTGTCGGTGTTATCCGTGACTGGGAATCTCGTTGGTTCGCTGAAAAAGATTACGCTACATTATTACATGAAGACATCAAAATCCGTGAGTACATTACTGTACGCTTAAAAGATTCTGCTGTTGCTAAAGTAGAGATCGAACGTGCAGCAAATCGTGTAAATGTTACAATTCACACTGCAAAACCTGGTATGGTAATTGGTAAAGGTGGTACAGAAGTTGAAGCACTTCGTAAAGCTCTTAACCAATTAACAGGCAAGCGTGTACACATCAACATCTTAGAAGTTAAGAGAGCTGATCTTAACGCTAAATTAGTAGGCGAAAACATCGCTCGTCAATTAGAAAACCGTGTATCTTTCCGTCGTGCACAGAAGCAAGTAATTCAACGTGCTATGCGTGCAGGAGCTAAAGGTATTAAAACACAGGTTTCTGGTCGTCTTGGCGGAGCTGATATCGCTCGTGCAGAATCTTACAGTGAAGGAACTGTTCCACTTCATACACTTCGCGCTGATATTGACTATGCAGCAGTTGAAGCTGATACAACATACGGTAAATTAGGCGTAAAAGTATGGATCTACCGTGGAGAAGTCCTTCCTACAAAAAAGAAAGCTTCTGAGGAAGGAGGAAAATAATATGTTAATGCCTAAACGCGTAAAATATCGTAGAGAGCATCGTGGTAAAATGCGTGGTCGTGCAAAAGGTGGAGCTGAAATTGCTTTCGGTGAATTCGGTTTACAAGCACAAGCTGCTTCATGGATTACAAACCGTCAAATCGAAGCTGCTCGTCGTGCAATGACTCGTTACATGAAACGTGGCGGTAAAGTATGGATTAAAATTTTCCCTTCTAAGCCTTACACTGCAAAACCTCTAGAAGTACGTATGGGTTCCGGTAAAGGGGCACCAGAAGGCTGGGTAGCAGTAGTAAAACCTGGGAAAATTATGTTCGAAATCGCGGGTGTATCTGAAGAGGTAGCACGCGAAGCATTACGTCTTGCAGCTCACAAATTACCAGTGAAATGTAAATTCGTAAAACGTGAAGAAAATGGTGGTGAATCTAATGAAAACTAATGATATTCGTGAATTAACCACTGCCGAAATCGAAACAAAAGTTAAAGCTTTAAAGGAAGAGTTGTTTAATCTTCGCTTCCAACTTGCTACAGGACAATTAGAGAATCCAACTCGCATCCGTGAAGTGCGTAAAGCGATCGCTCGTATGAAAACTGTAGTTCGTGAAAGAGAGATCGGAATTAATCGATAAATTGAGGGGAGGTTTGCATAGTGAGCGAACGTAACCAACGCAAAGTTTATACTGGTCGTGTAGTGTCTGACAAAATGGACAAAACGATTACAGTTTTAGTTGAAACTTACAAAACTCATTCCTTGTACGGAAAACGTGTTAAGTATTCTAAAAAGTACAAAGCCCATGATGAGCAAAACCAAGCAAAAATTGGCGATATCGTAAAAATCATGGAAACTCGCCCGCTTTCTGCTACTAAGCGTTTCCGTTTAGTTGAAATCGTTGAAGAAGCGGTTATTATCTAAATAGACGAATCGGAATTTTTAGTCCGAAGGGAGGTTTCATAACATGATCCAACAAGAATCTCGTTTGAAAGTTGCTGACAATTCTGGTGCACGTGAACTTTTAACAATTAAGGTATTAGGCGGCTCTGGTCGTAAATATGCTAACATTGGTGATATTATCGTTGCTACGGTAAAACAAGCAACACCAGGTGGCGTTGTTAAAAAAGGTGACGTTGTTAAGGCAGTAGTGGTACGTACGAAGAGCGGAGCTCGTCGTCCGGACGGTTCTTATATTAAATTTGATGAAAACGCAGCGGTTATCATTAAAGACGATAAGAGCCCACGTGGTACTCGTATCTTTGGACCAGTAGCTCGTGAATTACGTGATAGCAACTTCATGAAGATCGTTTCTTTAGCTCCAGAAGTTCTATAATTTAAGGTATTGCCTTGCTAAGGAGGTGCAGAATTAAGATGCATGTAAAAAAAGGTGATAAAGTACAGGTAATCACTGGTAAAGACAAAGGAAAACAAGGTGTTATCCTTGTGGCTTTCCCAAAGCAAAACCGTGTTATCGTTGAGGGTGTTAACATCGTTAAGAAACACTCTAAGCCATCTCAATTAAATCCACAAGGTGGAATTATTACGAAAGAAGCACCTATTCACGTTTCTAATGTTATGGTATTAGATCCGAAAACAGGCGAACCTACTCGTGTAGGCTTCAAAGTAGAAGATGGTAAAAAAGTTCGTATTGCAAAAAAATCTGGTGAATTATTAGATAAATAATTTTCTTAAGAAAGGAGGTCACTTCATTGAATCGCCTTAAAGAGAAGTTCCAAAAGGAAATTACTCCTGCTCTAGTGAGCAAGTTTAACTATAAATCTGTGATGGAAGTACCGAAAATCGAAAAGATCGTAATCAACACTGGTGTTGGTGACGCGGTATCTAACTCAAAAGCTTTAGACAATGCAGTAGAAGAATTAACGCATATCGCAGGTCAAAAACCTGTTGTAACTCGCGCTAAAAAATCAATCGCTGGTTTCCGTCTTCGTGAAGGTATGCCAATCGGTGCAAAAGTAACTTTACGCGGTGAGCAAATGTATGAGTTCTTCGACAAATTAGTATCAGTTTCTTTACCACGTGTGCGTGATTTCCGTGGTGTTTCTAAGAAATCATTCGACGGTCGTGGTAACTACACATTAGGTGTTAAAGAGCAACTAATTTTCCCTGAGATTGATTATGATAAAGTAAGTAAAGTCCGCGGTATGGACATCGTAATCGTTACTACAGCGAAAACTGATGAAGAAGCTCGTGAACTTTTAACACAATTCGGTATGCCATTCCAAAAATAATGGAAGCCAACGCTAAGTAGAGGAGGCGAAAACGTGGCTAAAAAATCTATGATCGCGAAACAAAAGCGTACTCCTAAGTTTAAAGTACAAGAGTATACACGTTGCGAACGCTGCGGTCGTCCGCATTCTGTATACCGCAAATTTAAACTTTGCCGTATTTGTTTCCGTGAACTTGCATATAAAGGTCAAATTCCTGGTGTTAAAAAAGCTAGTTGGTAAAACCCACAAATGGGAAGGAGGTAAAACACATGGTGATGACAGATCCAATTGCAGACATGCTTACTCGCATCCGTAATGCGAACATGGTACGTCATGAGAAATTAGAGGTTCCTGCTTCTAAAATCAAAAAAGAGATCGCTGAACTTTTAAAACGTGAAGGTTTCATTCGTGATGTAGAATACATCGAGGATAACAAACAAGGTATCCTTCGTATTTTCCTGAAATATGGTGCAAACAATGAACGTGTAATCACTGGATTAAAACGTATCAGTAAACCTGGCTTACGCGTTTACGCTAAAGCTGACGAAGTACCACGTGTACTTAACGGATTAGGTATCGCTCTTGTTTCTACATCTAAGGGAGTAATGACAGACAAAGATGCTCGTCAATTACAAACTGGTGGAGAAGTAGTAGCATACGTTTGGTAATATATATTTAAAACGAACGGAGGTGTGACCACATGTCTCGTATTGGTAAAAAGATTCTTGAAATCCCTGCAGGTGTTACTATCACAGTTGCAGAAGACAATACTGTAACAGTAAAAGGCCCTAAAGGTGAATTAACTCGTACTTTCAATGCTGATATGTCTATCAAAATTGAAGAAAATACACTAACAGTTGAGCGTCCATCTGAACAGAAGGAACACCGTGCATTACACGGTACAACTCGTGCTTTAATCGGAAACATGGTTGAAGGTGTAACTACAGGTTTCGCACGCGGACTTGAATTAGTCGGTGTTGGTTACCGTGCTCAAAAACAAGGTGATAAACTTGTATTAAGCGTAGGTTATTCTCATCCAGTAGAAATGACTCCGGAAGCAGGACTTGAAGTTGAAGTACCTGCACCAACTAAAATCGTAATTAAAGGTATCGACAAGCAACGTGTTGGCGAATTTGCTGCTAACATCCGTGCTGTACGTGCTCCAGAGCCATATAAAGGCAAAGGTATTCGTTACGAAGGCGAAGTTGTTCGTCGTAAAGAAGGTAAAACTGCTAAGTAAACCCGTTAGGTGAGAGAAAGGAGTGACAAGAATGATCACTAAAGCTGATAAAAATGCGACTCGTAAGAAAAGACATGCACGTGTACGTGCAAAACTTACTGGTACTGCAGAACGTCCACGTTTAAATGTGTTCCGTTCTAACCAACATATTTACGCTCAAGTTATTGATGATGTAAATGGTGTAACATTAGTAAGTGCATCTACTCTTGATAAAGACCTTGCTCTTAACGGTACTAGCAATATTGAAGCTGCTACGAAAGTTGGAGAATCAGTTGCTAAGCGTGCTGTAGAGAAAGGCGTTAAAGAAGTAGTATTTGATCGCGGTGGTTACTTATACCATGGCCGTGTTAAAGCTCTAGCTGAAGCTGCTCGTGAGGCTGGATTACAATTTTAATGGTCAAAGGAGGGAAAATTGATGCATCGCATTGACCCAAGTAAATTAGAACTTGAAGAACGTGTAGTTACGATAAATCGTGTTGCGAAAGTTGTTAAGGGTGGTCGTCGTTTCCGCTTTGCTGCACTAGTTGTAGTTGGCGATAAAAACGGTCATGTTGGATTCGGTACGGGTAAAGCACAAGAGGTACCAGACGCAATTCGCAAAGCTATCGAAGACGCTAAGAAAAACTTAATCACAGTACCATTAGTTGGTACAACAATTCCACACACAATCAACGGTCATTTTGGAGCTGGTGAAGTATTCTTAAAACCTGCTGCTGAAGGTACTGGAGTTATTGCTGGTGGACCAGTTCGTGCGGTACTTGAATTAGCTGGTGTACAAGATATTCTTTCGAAATCTCTTGGTTCTAACACACCAATTAACATGATTCGCGCTACTGTGAACGGATTAAGCGAGCTTAAGCGCGCTGAAGATGTTGCAAAATTACGCGGTAAATCTGTAGAAGAGCTACTAGGTTAAGAAGGAGGGAAAACAAATGGCGAAAAAGTTAGAAATTACCCTCACTCGTAGTGTAATTGGTCGTCCACAAGATCAACGTGCGACGGTAGAAGCTTTAGGTCTTAAAAAGTTGAATTCAACTGTAGTTAAGGAAGAAACTCCTGCTATTCTTGGTATGATCAACAAAGTTTCTCACCTTGTAACTGTAAAAGAAGCTTAAGGATAACTCATTAATATAAGGAGGTGCCTGGGAATGAAACTTCATGAATTAAAACCTGCAGAAGGTTCTCGTAAAGTACGTAACCGTGTCGGTCGTGGTATCGGTTCTGGTAACGGTAAAACTGCTGGTAAAGGTCATAAAGGACAAAACGCACGTTCTGGTGGCGGTGTTCGTCTTGGCTTCGAAGGTGGTCAAACTCCATTATTCCGTCGTTTACCAAAACGCGGCTTCACAAACATTAACCGTAAAGAGTTTACTATCGTAAACTTAGCAACGTTAAATCGTTTTGAAGATGGTACAGAAGTAACACCTGAATTATTGCTGGAAACTGGCGTTATCAGCAAATTAAACGACGGTGTTAAAGTTCTTGCAAGCGGAGCTGTAGAGAAAAAATTAACTGTTAAAGCGCACAAGTTCTCTTCAAGTGCTAAAGAAGCAATTGAAGCAGCTGGTGGATCAGTTGAGGTGATCTAATGTTTCGTACAATCTCCAACTTTATGCGCGTTGCTGAGATAAGACGTAAAATATTATTCACTTTAGCGATGCTAATCGTATTCAGGATTGGCACGTTTATCCCAGTGCCATTTACAAATGGAGACGTACTGAAAGCACAAGATCAGTTAAATGCTTTAGGCATCCTAAATACATTTGGCGGTGGCGCGTTGAAAAACTTCTCCATCTTTGCGATGGGAATCATGCCGTATATTACAGCATCCATCATCGTGCAATTATTGCAGATGGATGTTGTTCCTAAATTTTCGGAATGGTCGAAGCAAGGCGAAATGGGCCGTCGTAAACTAACGCAATTCACGCGTTATTTTACAATTGTTCTTGCGTTTATTCAGGGGTTTGGTATGTCAATCGGTTTTAACGGTATGGTAGGTGGACAGTTAATTTTGAATCCAGGTTGGAGCACTTATTTATACATTGCTACGGTACTGACTGCTGGTACTGCATTTTTAATGTGGTTAGGTGAACAGATTACAGCTAAAGGTGTAGGTAATGGTATTTCCATCCTGATCTTTGGTGGTATTGCCGCAGCGATCCCAAGTGTAATATCTCAAGTGTATCAACAACAGTTTCAAAATGCCGGAGATCAATTGTTCATGAGTATTGTTAAAGTTGTATTGATTTTACTAGCTGTGTTAGCAGTTGTTGTTGGTGTTATTTTCATTCAACAAGCTGTTAGAAAGATCCCAATTCAATATGCGAAGCGTGTAACAGGAGGAAATGGTAATCATGCTGGAGCACAAAACACACATTTACCGCTTAAGGTAAATAGTGCGGGTGTTATTCCAGTAATTTTTGCTGTTTCATTCTTGATTACACCTCCAACTATTGCACAGTTCTTCCCGAAACATGACGTATCGCAGTGGATTATTGCAAACTTTAACTATTCCCACCCAGTGGGAATGATAATATATGTAGCGCTCATTGTAGCCTTCGCATACTTCTATGCATTTGTTCAGGTTAATCCAGAGCAAATGTCAGAAAACCTAAACAAGCAAGGTGGATATGTTCCAGGTATTCGTCCGGGTAAGAATACAGAACAATATCTAACAAAAATCTTGTATCGTTTGACCTTTGTAGGATCTATTTTCCTAGCAGCGATTGCAATTCTTCCAGTTATCTTTACGAAATTGGGAAATCTTCCTCCATCTGCACAGATCGGTGGAACGAGTATGTTAATCGTTGTCGGCGTTGCTTTAGAAACAATGAAGCAGCTAGAAAGCCAACTGGTAAAACGCCATTACAAAGGGTTTATCAAGCAGTGAGTAAGTGGGAAGAATTGTCTTCCCTACATGCTCATGTATTGAGGGGGAACAAGGATGAACTTAATTTTAATGGGGCTTCCTGGTGCTGGTAAAGGTACACAAGCCGAACAGATTGTTGCCAAGTATAACATCCCTCACATCTCAACAGGAGATATGTTCCGTGCAGCTATGAAGGCTGAAACTGAACTTGGTTTACAAGCAAAGTCCTTTATTGATAAAGGTGCGCTTGTTCCAGATGAAGTTACAATCGGAATTGTTCGTGAACGTTTAAGTCAAGAAGACTGTGTAAAAGGCTTCTTACTAGATGGTTTCCCACGAACAGTTGCACAGGCATCTGCACTTGAAGAGATTATGAAAGATCTTGGCAAAAAAATCGACTATGTTTTAAACATTAATGTGGATTCAGGATTGCTATTAAAACGTCTTACAGGCCGTCGTATTTGTAAAGAGTGCGGTGCGACTTACCACTTAGAATTCAATCCGCCAGCAAAAGCTGACGTGTGCGATAAATGTGGTGGCGAATTATATCAACGCTCTGATGACAATGAAGAAACTGTAGCGAATCGTTTAGAGGTAAATATTAAGCAAACAAAACCTTTGCTTGATTTCTATGAAGAGCTTGGTTACTTACAAAGCATTAATGGTGAGCAAGATATCAATAAGGTATTTGCTGATATTGATGTTCTCATTGGAGACTTAGCGTAATGATCATTTGCAAAACTCCTCGCGAGATAGAAATCATGCGAGAAGCTGGCAAGATCGTTGCTTTAACTCATCAAGAGTTGAAAAAGCATATTACTCCAGGAATTACAACGAAAGAGCTCGATCAAATAGCGGAAAAGACGATTCGAAAATATGGTGCTACGCCATCTTTTAAAGGATACAACGGATTTCCGGGAAGCATCTGTGCTTCTGTAAATGAAGAGCTTGTACATGGGATTCCAGGTAAGCGCAAGCTCCAAGAAGGTGATATCATCAGTATCGATATTGGTGCGAAATACAATGGGTACCATGGAGATTCTGCGTGGACGTATCCAGTAGGAAACATTTCTGAATCTGTTCAAAAGCTACTTGATGTCACAGAAAAATCGTTGTATCTTGGTCTAGAACAAATAAAACCAGGCGTGAGATTATCAAATGTTTCACATGCAGTTCAAACGTATGCTGAAGATAATGGATTCTCGATCGTTAGGGAGTATGTTGGTCACGGAATCGGGCAAGACTTACATGAGGACCCTCAGATCCCGCACTACGGTCCACCAAATAAAGGTCCTAGATTAAAGCCGGGAATGGTCATCTGTGTCGAACCGATGGTGAACCAAGGAAGACGATATGTAAAAACACTATCTGATGACTGGACAGTGGTAACGGTAGATGGTAAATGGTGTGCACATTTTGAGCACACGATTGCTCTTACAGAAGCAGGATACGAAATCCTTACCACTTTATAAGTAGCTGGCTCTCCGGGATTTCAGAGCAGTGTAAAATGTTACTGATTTGAAGAAGGGAGAACTATTGAATGGCTAAAGATGATGTAATTGAAGTCGAAGGTACCGTTCTTGAAACGTTGCCAAATGCTATGTTCAAAGTAGAATTAGAGAATGGGCATGTCGTATTGGCTCACGTTTCTGGTAAAATCCGTATGAACTTCATTCGGATTTTACCAGGAGACAAAGTTACGGTAGAATTATCTCCGTACGATTTAAATCGTGGTCGTATTACGTACCGTTTTAAATAATATAGCACTCCGTAATCTTTAAGGAGGTTCGAGACATGAAAGTAAGACCGTCAGTTAAACCAATCTGCGAAAAATGTAAAGTTATTCGTAGACGTGGAAAAGTAATGGTTATTTGTGAAAACCCTAAACATAAACAAAAACAAGGTTAATCAGAAGGAGGTGCATTCGGAATGGCACGTATCGCAGGTGTAGATATTCCTCGTGACAAGCGCGTTGTTATTTCTTTAACTTACGTATTCGGCATTGGTCGCACAACTGCTGAAAAAATTCTTGCTGAAGCTGGTGTTTCTGAAGAAACACGAGTTCGTGATTTAACGGAAGACGAATTAGGACGTATCCGTGACATCGTAGACCGCGTTAAAGTTGAGGGAGACCTTCGTCGTGAAGTTTCTCTTAACATTAAACGTCTAATGGAGATCGGTTCTTACCGTGGTCTTCGTCACCGTCGTGGTTTACCAGTTCGTGGTCAAAATTCTAAAAATAATGCTCGTACGCGTAAAGGTCCACGTCGTACAGTAGCAAATAAAAAGAAATAATAAGTAAAGGAGGTTGAACTAACAATGGCACGTAAAACAAACACTCGTAAAAAACGTGTGAAAAAGAATATTGAAGCTGGTATTGCTCATATTCGTTCTACTTTCAACAACACAATCGTAACACTTACAGATACTCACGGTAACGCACTTTCTTGGTCTAGTGCTGGTGCACTTGGTTTCCGTGGATCTCGTAAATCTACTCCATTCGCTGCGCAAATGGCTGCTGAAACTGCTGCTAAAGTTGCAATGGAGCATGGTTTAAAAACTTTAGAGGTTACTGTAAAAGGTCCTGGTGCTGGTCGTGAAGCTGCAATTCGTGCTCTTCAAGCTGCAGGTCTAGAAGTAACAGCAATCAGAGATGTTACTCCAGTTCCTCATAATGGATGTCGTCCGCCAAAACGTCGTCGTGTTTAATTTTTCTGTATAGAATTTTCCCTTTTGTCTATAATGGATATGATGCATTATCGAGAAATTTCGTACAGAAACATCGCTTGTTGTGCACAATCGGGAACTGCCTAAGGGGGACTTTCGGTTAGACAGAGGTTTTTTCCTTTGTTTAGCCGAGGTTTCGACGTTTTGAAGGAGGGTTTAGTTAATGATTGAAATTGAAAAACCGAAAATCGAAACGGTTGAACTTAACGAAGATGCTAAATATGGTAAATTCGTGATTGAACCGCTTGAGCGTGGATATGGTACTACTTTGGGTAACTCCTTACGTCGTATTCTTTTATCCTCACTCCCTGGTGCCGCTGTAACTGCTATCCAAATTGATGGCGTATTACACGAATTTTCAACAGTTGAGGGCGTAGTAGAGGACGTTACGACGATCATCTTAAACTTGAAAAAGTTAGCTCTTAAAATCTACTCTGAAGAAGAGAAGACGTTGGAAATCGATGTACAGGGCGAAGGTATTGTCACAGCTGCTGATATTACTCACGATAGTGATGTTGAAATCTTAAATCCAGATTTATACATTGCGACGTTAGCAAAAGATGCGCATTTCCGCGTGCGTTTAACTGCAAAGCGTGGCCGTGGGTATACGCCAGCTGATGCAAATAAAAGCGAAGATCAACCAATAGGAGTTATTCCTATTGATTCTATTTATACTCCAGTATCACGTGTGACTTACCAAGTGGAAAAGACACGTGTCGGACAAGTGGCAAATTATGATAAGCTTACGCTTGATGTATGGACGGATGGAAGCATCGGGCCAAAAGAAGCTATCTCTTTAGGTGCCAAAATCTTAACTGAGCATTTAAATATCTTCGTTGGTTTAACTGATGAAGCACAAAATGCTGAGATTATGGTCGAGAAGGAAGAAGATCAAAAAGAAAAAGTTCTAGAAATGACTATTGAAGAACTTGATCTTTCTGTTCGTTCTTATAATTGCTTAAAACGTGCAGGAATTAATACTGTACAAGAGCTTGCGAACAAAACAGAAGAAGATATGATGAAAGTTCGTAACTTAGGACGTAAATCCTTAGAAGAAGTTAAGCATAAGCTTGAGGAATTAGGTTTAGGCTTACGTAAAGACGACTGAGGATTTAATCTCATCAACAAAGGAGGGAACTACGAATGGCATACAGAAAATTAGGCCGTACAAGTGCGCAACGTAAAGCTATGTTACGTGACTTAGCTACAGATTTAATTATCAACGAGCGCATCCAAACGACAGAAACTCGTGCAAAAGAACTTCGTTCTGTAGTGGAAAAAATGATCACTTTAGGTAAACGCGGAGATCTTCATGCTCGCCGTCAAGCTGCATCTTTCATCCGCAATGAAGTTGCTAATGCTGAGACTGGTCAAGATGCACTTCAAAAATTATTCGCTGATGTAGCTCCACGCTATGCTGAGCGTCAAGGCGGATACACTCGTATTGCAAAAATTGGTCCACGTCGCGGAGACGCAGCACCAATGGTAATTATCGAGTTAGTATAATGATAATTAAAAGGGCAGGACAGTTCTTTTCAAGTAACTGGTCGTGGCCCTTTTTTTTTAAATATAGAAAATAGGCTAACTTGATGAAGTAATGAGAGAGGGTGCCTTGCATTGAAAAAAGAGAAACTTCGCACGCAAAATATATCATTTCAATATCCCGGGGCAACTTCTTATGCGCTAAAAGACGTATCATTCTCTTTATATGAGGGAGAATGGGTTTCTGTAATTGGACAAAATGGTTCAGGAAAGTCTACACTTGCAAAATTATTAAATGGTTTATTTTTACCGGAATCAGGCACGATTGTTGTAAATGATACAATGACTTTATCTGAAGAAACGGTATGGGATATTCGAAAGCAAATAGGTATGGTATTTCAAAATCCAGATAATCAATTTGTCGGGACCACAGTGCAGGATGATGTTGTATTTGGTCTTGAAAATATCGGGATGCCTCGGGAACAGATGGTAGAACGGATGAATCAAGCGCTGCAGATGGTCCGAATGGAAGAGTTTCTTAATGAAGAGCCTCATTCGTTATCTGGTGGACAAAAGCAACGTGTTGCAATTGCAGGTGTGCTAGCATTGCAACCATCTATTTTAATATTGGATGAAGCAACATCGATGTTAGATCCACAAGGACGACGTGAAGTAATTGAAACGGTGAGGAAGCTTGTGGATACAAAAGGTATTACCGTGTTATCGATTACGCATGATTTGGAAGAAGCTGCACAGTCAGACCGTGTTATCATTTTGAATCAGGGAGAAATATTAGAGGTAGGTACGCCAGAGCAAATTTTCAAGTCCTCTCATATGCTTAGGGAAATCGGATTAGATGTACCATTCTCAGTGAAAATAGCAGAATTATTAAAAAGAAATGAAATTCCACTGCAAAATACGCATCTTACAATGGAAAGCTTGGTGAACGAACTTTGGAGATTACATTCCAAACAGTAGAGCATCGTTATCAATATAAAACTCCATTTGAAAGACGCGCGCTTTATGATGTAAACGTGTCGTTTCCAAGTGGGGGGTATTATGCCATTATCGGTCATACTGGTTCCGGCAAATCGACGATGATTCAACATTTAAATGGTTTATTGCAGCCGACAAATGGCACGGTCCAAATTGGGGAGCATTTGATTTCCTCACAAAAGAAAGAAAAGAAATTAAAGCCGCTACGAAAAAAAGTAGGGGTTGTCTTTCAATTTCCAGAGCATCAGTTATTTGAAGAAACAGTTGAGAAAGATATTTGTTTTGGACCCTCAAATTTCGGAGTATCGGAAGAAGAGGCAAGACAAAAGGCGAGGGATGCAATTGAGATTGTAGGATTGGATCCAGAGCTATTAGCGCGTTCGCCGTTTGAGTTAAGTGGTGGACAAATGAGACGTGTTGCAATAGCAGGCGTACTTGCGATGGAACCGGAAGTGCTTGTATTAGATGAACCCACAGCAGGGCTTGATCCTAAAGGACAGCATGAGCTTATGGAGATGTTTTATAAGCTTCATAAGGAACAGGGGCTTACAGTAATCCTTGTTACCCATAACATGGAGGATGCTGCTAAATATGCGGATCAAATTGTGGTTATGCATAAAGGAACGGTCTTTTTGCAAGGAACAGCAGAGGAAGTATTTTTACATGCAGATGAGTTAGAACAAATCGGCGTGGATCTTCCAATGTCTTTAAAGTATAAACGTGCAATTGAAGAGAAGTTTGGTATTTCGATTCCGAAGGCTACCTTATCTTTAGAGGATCTTACTCATGAAGTTGTACAGGTGTTACGAAAAGGTGGTCATGAATCATGCAGCAGTTGATTATTGGGAGATATATTCCAGGTAGGTCACTCATTCATCAACTTGATCCACGTGCGAAGCTGTTGATTGTCTTTTTATATGTATTTGTTGTCTTTTTAGCAAATAATGCGATTTCATATGGACTTTTATTTTTATATGCACTCATTGCTTTATTTTTTGCAAAAGTGCCGATTCGTTATGTACTTTCGGGCTTAAAACCAATCTTATGGATTTTTCTGTTTACCTTTTTTCTGCATATTTTTACAAATAAAGAAGGGGATGTACTGCTTGAGCTTGGTTGGTTTTCGATACATGAAAAGGGATTAGAGCAAGGGATATATATTTCTATACGCTTCTTTGTCATTATTTTAATGACGACATTATTAACGTTAACAACAACACCAATTGAAATTACTGATGGTATGGAAACATTGTTAAAGCCATTAAAGCGTATAAAGGTTCCTGTTCATGAAATTGCATTGATGATGTCTATTTCTCTTCGTTTTATTCCAACATTAATGGATGAGACGAGTAAAATTATGAAAGCACAAGCATCCCGTGGTATTGATTTTTCTGGTGGGCCGATAAAGGATCGATTAAAGGCGGTTATTTCTTTGCTTGTACCGCTTTTTATTAGTGCTTTTAAGCGTGCTGAGGACTTAGCGATTGCAATGGAAGCGCGTGGGTATCAAAGTGGTGAAGGACGTTCTAAATTTAGGCAGCTACGCTGGAAAACAAGCGATACGTTAACGATAGTAAGTTTACTTTGTTTAGCATGTATTCTAGCATGGGTGCGATCGTAATGGAGAATAGAGAAATGGAAAGAATAAAATGTACAGTTGCATATGATGGCATCAATTTTTGCGGTTATCAAATTCAACCGCAGCATCGTACTGTTCAACAAGAAATAGAGAAAGCTCTGCAAAAGTTGCATAAAGGAGAGCTTGTTCGTGTTCAGGCATCAGGACGAACAGATTCTACTGTTCATGCAAGAGGACAGGTTATTCATTTTGACACACCGTTGTCTCTTGAAGAATGGCAATGGATGAATGCCTTAAATACGATGCTGCCAGACGATATAGTTGTCAGGCAAGTAGAGAAAAAAACAGAAGATTTTCATGCACGCTATGGTGTTGAGAGAAAAGAATATCGCTACCGTGTATTATTATCTAAAAATGCTGATGTATTCCGTAGAAATTACGTATACCAGTATCCATATCCACTTGAGATAGAATCTATAAGAAAAGCAATTCCTTATTTTATTGGAACACATGATTTCACTTCGTTTTGTTCGACAAAAACTGACAAAAAGGATAAAGTGCGAACAATTTATGAAATAGATTTAATGGAACAAGATGATGAGTTAATTTTTCGTTTTGTAGGTAATGGATTTTTATATAATATGGTTCGAATTATTGTTGGTACACTACTTAGCATAGGACAAGGAAAGATGGTTCCTGACAGCATTCCAGAGATTTTAAAAAAACAAGATCGTCGTTTTGCAGGGAAGATGGTGCCAGGGCATGGGCTTTATTTATGGCAGGTAAACTATAACAACTAATCCTGGTGTAACATTTGCTTGACATTAGAAACTCAAAAGGATATCATAACATATGGTATTGTTTCTAAAACCACGATTAGCCCCGGAAGGAAATCGTGTTTAAGATAAACAATAGATTTTTTCTATGGAAAAGATAACGAGGAGGGAAACACATGCGTACGACTTTTATGGCAAAAGCTAACGAAGTTGAGCGTAAATGGTATGTGGTTGACGCTGAAGGTCAAACTTTAGGTCGCCTTGCTAGTGAAGTAGCATCCATTTTACGTGGTAAAAACAAACCAACATTTACACCACACGTTGACACGGGTGATCATGTAATTATTATTAACGCTGAGAAAATTCATTTAACAGGTAATAAATTAAACGATAAAATTTACTACCGTCACACTAACCACCCAGGTGGACTTAAACAAAGAACAGCTCTAGAAATGCGTACAAACTATCCTGTACAAATGTTAGAGCTTGCAATTAAAGGCATGCTTCCAAAAGGACGTTTAGGACGTCAAGTGTCTAAAAAATTAAATGTGTATGCTGGAGCTGAGCATCCACACCAAGCACAAAAACCAGAAGTTTACGAACTTCGCGGATAATTAATTAAAGGAGGGCTTACATTGGCACAGGTACAATACTATGGTACTGGACGTCGTAAGAGTTCAGTAGCACGCGTACGCCTAGTTCCAGGCGAAGGACGCGTTATCATTAACGGTCGTGATTTTGAAAACTATATCCCATTTGCTGCATTACGTGAAGTAGTGAAACAACCTCTAGTTGCAACAGAAACTTTAGGTAACTACGATGTACTTGTAAACGTAAATGGTGGTGGATACACTGGTCAAGCTGGTGCTATTCGTCACGGTATCTCTCGCGCTTTATTAAAAGCTGACCCAGAATACCGTCTAACATTAAAACGTGCAGGTCTATTAACTCGTGACGCACGTATGAAAGAGCGTAAAAAATACGGTCTTAAAGGCGCACGTCGTGCACCTCAGTTCTCAAAACGTTAATTTTTGCGAACTTCAAACCCCAGTCTATTGGCTGGGGTTTTTTATTATTTCAACCAGTAAGACCCGCTCCTCTAAACGAAGTGAAGGTGGGGGGAGTTCAATATGCCTAATGGAACTATATAAAGTGAAACTTCCACCCATCGTGAGCTTACGGGATAAATTTATTTTAATTTTTCACAATATAAATCACTGCTATGAAGAACAAAAGGTAACCTGCACTCGTATGTTCTTTTTGTTTAAACTTGGTTGGCAGGGGGCAGAGAAAGATTTTATATTGTTTTTTATTTATATAATTATCCTCAATTATTTTTAGTCCCCTTATTATTGCTTGGAATATTTTAGTGCTGCCTTCTTACGTATGCTTCATCTTTAGAAGTTTAGACTAATACGTATTAGGGAGGTTTATAAGTGCTATGAATGTCATTGTTAGCTTACAAGAAAAACAAAAAGAAAAGCAGTTGAAATATGAACGGAAGATGCTTCGCGAACTATCATTAAAAACATTAAGATCTAATATTCGTGATGCCTTCGATATGAAAGAGCTGCACAGACAGTACGAGGATTATTGTATTGAACTTGGAATTGAATCGTACTTATTAGGAGCAAGATATAGCAAATTTGGCTATTATGGTGAATCTTTTTTTGATGTGAAATATAGAGCTTTAGAAGAGGAGCAGCAATTAACAGAAATGTTGTTTCAATTTTTAACAAGCATGACCATGCGGGAGATAGAATCAAACGATAAGGAGTTGCTGTATGAGTCCTGTGAACAGTTTATTAGTTCATGGTGGCGCGAAGGATATGAAAAGGGTGAAAGAAGATATCGTTTAAAGCTGCATTAAGAGAAGCATAAACTTTCCTCTTGTCCCATATAAGTAATTAGAGGGACTAGCTGGAGGAGGAAAGGTATGAAGAGAATTCGAATTATCTCTTTTATGCTTGCTGCGGTTGTACTGTTTTTCTTGGTAAAACAAGAATTTCAAATTGCAAAATCGTGGAGAGCTTGGAATTTACCCTTATCTGGAAAAGTAATTGTACTAGATGCCGGACATGGTGGACCAGATGGAGGGGCGGTTGGTGGTAAGGATATTGTAGAAAAAGACATTACGCTTGAAATTACAAAAATGGTACAAGACTATTTGCAAGAACAAGGTGCTTTAGTTATTTTAACGCGAGAGGGAGATTATGATCTAGCTGATAAAGACACAAAGTCATATAGTAGGCGCAAAGCAGAAGATCTCAAAAAACGTGTAGAGATTATTAATAAGCCGGATGTAGACTTTTTTGTGAGTGTTCACTTAAATGCTTTGCCTAGCAGTAGTTCGAAGGGAGCACAAACGTTTTATTATCGGTCTTTAATTGAAAATGAGCGTGCAGCAAAGTTTATACAGGCTGAATTGCGAACTAGCCTAGAAAATACGAACCGCTCAGCTAAAACAATCTCCCGTGTTTATTTACTTAAGTATGCAAAAACACCAGGTGCTTTAGTTGAGGCTGGTTTTTTATCGAATGTAAATGAACGATATATGTTAAATTCAGAGAAGTATCAGCAAAAGGTTGCAGCTGCGATATACCGGGGAATACTACGTTATTTTACGGAAAAAGGAAATCCTCCTGAGTAAGGAGGGTTTTTTGAGTTCCTCTCGTTAACGAAGTTTTCGGAAAATATGTTATACTGGAAATGTAAACGCATTTATTTTGGAAATGAAAATAAATAAACCCAATTTATTTAACATGACTTTATTTTTCATACAGGGGGCTGGGCTGATTATGGTAACGAAAGAGCAAGTAGTGGAGGCGCTTGAAGGGATTAATGATCCATTTCTACATAAAACATTAAAAGAAACAAATGCAATTAAAGAGGTAAATATAAAGCCTGAGAAAGAGCATGTCAGTGTTAAAATTGCAATTGTAAAAACAGGGACTGCTGAACAAATGCAATTGCAGGCTACTATTGTGAAGCTTGTGAAAGAACTTGGAGCAGCAACGGTTGGTTTGCGTTTCGCTGAATTTACAGAGGAAGAGCTAGCGCAGTTTGCGCCACCGCAAGAAGAGAAAGAAAGTCAATCTTTATTATCAGAGCATTCTAAAACAACATTTTTAGCAGTTGCAAGTGGAAAAGGCGGAGTTGGTAAATCAACTGTTTCTGTAAACCTTGCGATTTCATTAGCTCGTTTAGGAAAGAAAGTTGGTATTATTGACGCTGATATATATGGCTTTAGTGTACCTGATATGATGGGAATCGAAAAACGTCCAATCGTAAGAGGCGATAAAATTATTCCAGTGGAGCGCTTAGGGGTAAAAGTAATTTCAATGGGCTTCTTTGTAGAAGACAATGCTCCTGTTATTTGGAGAGGGCCAATGCTTGGTAAAATGTTAAATCACTTTTTTACAGAGGTGGAATGGGGCGATTTAGACTATTTAGTATTAGACTTGCCGCCAGGTACAGGGGATGTGGCTTTAGATGTTCACTCAATGCTACCATCTTGTAAAGAAATTATTGTAACAACGCCTCATCCAACAGCGGCATTTGTTGCAGCTCGTGCAGGTGCTATGGCACTTCGTACTGAACATAGTATTCTTGGGGTTGTTGAAAATATGGCTTACTTCGAGAGTAAAGTAACCGGTGAGAAAGAGTATGTGTTTGGAAAAGGCGGAGGAGATAAGTTAGCCGCAGAATTACAAACAGATGTATTAGGACGAATCCCACTTCAGCAACCAGATTGGAATAAAGAAGATTTTGCGCCATCGGTATACGAGGATACACATAAAACGGGTGTCATCTATCGGACGATAGCGGAGCAAGTTATTGATAGAACATCAGTTAAACAAAAATAAATTTATGCAAGTAGAAAAATTCCCCATCCTGTATGTGGTGATGGGGAATTTCTTATGTGCAAGGAGTTGTTTTATTTTTGTTCTTTGCTTCCGCCTTTTGAACCGCCTTCTCCGCCAGATTCTTTTTTTTCAGAGCCGCCGCTCTTTTCGGCTTTTTCAATACCTTTGCTAATGATATCAATTATCTTAGTTTGGAAGAGTGGACTTTCAGCGGACTCTGTTAATACTTGTTGTAAATATTGACGATACTCTTTGCTTTTCATTGTTTGTAGCATCATCTTCTCTACTTCGGGATTTTTCATGATTTCTATAACGCCTGCTTGATATTCAGGGTCTTTTAATAGAGTTTTCATTAAGGCTGTTTGTTCTTTACTGATACTTTTTGCGAATTTCGCTGAAAACTCTGGGTCTTTAAATAGTTTTTCCCAAAGCTGCTGCCCTTTTTCGGATACCATCGCATCTTCAATCGTTTTTTTGACCACAGTTTCATCCAATATAAGTGCTTGTTTCATTTTCTCATCTGTTAATACATCTTGAATTGCTTTTTTTCCTTGATCGGTTTTTAAAATATCGACAATCATTTTTTTTGTTTGATCGTAATCTAATTCAGATTTCGCTTCTTTTCCTTGTGCACATGCGACAAGTACAGTAAAAAGAAGTGAAGAAACTAAAACGAGCAGCATCCGTTTCATTAGCTGGAGCTCCTTTCAACACAGTTCTCTTTTTTAATATAAATATCTTAGAGGAATTTATACATGTTCATGGCTAGCTTTTTGAAATTGTCATTGATACAATTTAAGTAGAAATATATCAATAATGGGGGATGTGTTGTGAATAGCCGAAAATGGGTACGACTATTTTTAACGACGTTGCTACTTGGGGGGATTAGTACAATCCTTATTGGTTTTATTTTAGGATGGGACAAGTACGCTAAATTTTTTCAAAATTTCGACGGTAAAGAGATTCTAATGATTTCTTTTTGGTTACTTGGCGTTGGTTTTATTTTTAGCGTAATTAGTCAAATGGGCTTTTTTGCGTATTTAACAGTTCATCGTTTTGGACTAGGAATGTTCCGATCGTCTGCTCTTTGGAACGCAGTTCAGCTCTTTTTCATTGCATTTGTACTTTTTGATTTTGTTTATTTAAGATCGGTACTCGTTGCAAATGGAGATGTTTCGTTTGGGAATAATATTCTTGTAGCAGGAATGTTGTTTTTATTTGGAGCACTTGTAGCCTATATAAAGAGTAAAGAGACGAATAAAAAAGCGTTTATACCGGCTTTATTCTTTATGGTCGTCGTAACAATCCTTGAATGGGTACCGGCGCTTCGGATTAATGATACTGATTGGTTATATTTGATGGTTATACCACTTTTATTGTGTAATGCATATCAGTTACTCATATTACATCGTTTAATAGGACAAAGAAGTAAGTCAGTTAGTTAACAATATACGAGTGAAAAAGGATACAGCACCTTTCGTATGGGGTGCTGTATCCTTTTTAGTATGGGGGATTTTTATCCTGCTATTTGCGGACAGTAACACTTCCACCTCAAAATTCAGCGGAATTAAAGAGGTTAGGTGCAAGATGAACGGTCCATAAAAGCCCGATTGGTGAGGGCTAATAATCAGCGGGGAGAATTCCCACTGATTAAATTTTCACTTTATGTCATTACTTCTTGCGCTTGTGTTAGAAATAAGCTGTGATACAGATACTTGCTCATAGCCATCGCTTTTTAATTTCTGCAGGAGCAGCGGTAGAGATTTATTTGTTTGAAGTGCCGAATCGGAAGCGTGTAATAAAACGATGTCTCCACCTCGTAGATTGTTAGCAACTGTTGATACAATTTTATTTACACCAGGGTTTTTCCAGTCGTTTGAATTATTACTCCAGTGTACAACAGTATATCCAAGAGACTCTGCTACTTTGAGAACTGTTTTATTAAATTCCCCACTAGGAGGCCGCAAGAGCTTGACTTGTTTTATGCCAAGCTTTGTAAACACATCTTGCGAACGTAAAAGGTCTCTTCGCATTTCGTTCGCCTCCAAAGAAGTATAAGATGTATAGTTATATCCCATACTGCCAATTTCGTGACCATCCTGTATAATCCGTTCGACAATATCGGGGTGTCTTTCTGCCCATGCTGCAGAAAGGAAGAAAGTCGCATTTTTAATTTCTCTTTCTTTTAAAGTATCAAGAATAGGAACTGCTTTTTTATCTCCCCAGCTAATATCGAATGTTAACGCAACTTGTTTTTTTGCGGTATCGCCTTTGTAAATGACTTTTGGACCAGTTGCAGTTGAAAAAGCCGATTGATGAGAATATGTCTTAAAAAAAAGAAGCCATGCTGTAAACAAGGACAGTATAATAATTAAACTAATGTGCTTAAATTTACGTTTACTTGTTATAAAAAAGAAAAACATAATACTCCGCCCCTTTGTCCAATCCTTTTCAGTTACTTATATGCTCAAAAAGTTGAAAAGAGAACTGAACGATTAATATCGTAGGAAATGGATATAATGGACAATATAGTATGAATTGTAATTTTGGTGGTGATGCATTCGTCATTAGAGTTGATGAATATATTACGTTATTTTATATATATGTTTTGATTTTCTAACATATAAGTCGCTGCTAGGAAGAACAAAGGGTGATTTGCACTCGTTTCTCTCTTTGTTTTAATTTGGCATAGGGCGCGGAAAGAGGGTCTGATCGCTCCTATGCATGACCGGATGTTCTCTCCCACCCTAAAGATTAGAGTTTATGTGGGTTTTTTAATTTGTATTTATATAGGCATATGAGTAATTGTTGAGGTGATAGTTTGCTTGGGATTATGATTACAAAAGAAGAACAGAAAGAAATAGAATATGTATTGAAGAGAGAGCTGGATGAGCTTTTATTTGATTTTGCAGACGAGCGAATACATGATGTCGTAAAAAAGACAATGGAAGAACGATATAAAATTCTCTTTTGTTTATTTAGAAGAGTAGCAAATGCAGAAGAATGCATCCGTTATGTAAGAAAAAGAATTTTTTATTAAAAAGTGTTGACTCAAGTAGTTAATATATGATAAATTAATAACCGTCGCTGATGCAGAACAGCAGAAAGCGAAAAAAGAAATTAAAAAACTTAGTTGACATCGAAAAACGAAGA
>NZ_CM000745.1:63748-73199 GCF_000161455.1 Bacillus pseudomycoides DSM 12442 | reverse complement strand
GACGACGACGTNTTTCTTTATATTCTTTCTACTACCCCTTCTGAACACGCAAGAAACTTTCAGCAATTAATAAATCCTCTGGCGTTGTCACTTTAATATTGTAATAACTACCCTCTACTACGCCCACTTCCTTACCAATACGTTCTACAAGACTTGCATCATCTGTACCAAGGAAACATCCCTGTTTTGCACTTTGATGCGCTTCTAGTAAAAGTGGAACAGAAAATCCTTGAGGTGTTTGTACGGCTCTCAACTGAGAACGTTCAACTGTTTCAACAACTGTATTTTGTTCTACCCGTTTTACTGTGTCCTTTACAGGTACCGCGCAAATCGAAGCACCTTTCCGCTTCGCTGCAATCAATACATCACGGGTCATTTTATTCGTTACAAACGGACGTGCTCCATCATGTACAAGAACATACTCGGTTTGCTTCACATATTGAAGTGCATTATATACACTATCTTGTCTTTCAGCCCCACCTTGGATAAACTGCACACTCTTTTGAATCGGATATCTCTGTATTAACCCTTCAAAATAGGAACGTTCTTCTTCATTAATTGCCATAATAATATTTTTACATGCTTCATCTTTTTCAAAAACACGTAATGTATGCACAATAATAGGCACTTCATTAATAAGCAAAAATAATTTATTTTTACCAGCACCCATTCGCTTTCCTCGGCCCGCGGCCGGAATAATTAATGTATACATGCTAATAATCCTCTACTTATAATGCTTTTTCTAGTAATTTTCGCTTTGCAAAAATCATACGACCAGCAGATGTTTGTAGTACACTCGTAACGAGTACATCAAGTTGTGAGCCAACATATTCTCGACCATCTTCTACTACAATCATCGTACCATCATCTAAATAAGCAACACCTTGATTTTGCTCTTTTCCATCTTTGACAACATAAACGCTTAGTTCTTCACCGGGAAGTACAACTGGCTTAATTGCATTTGCTAAATCATTAATGTTTAGAACTGTTACTCCTTGTAGTTCAGAAACTTTATTTAAGTTAAAATCATTTGTGACAACAGTACCACCAGTTACTTTCGCTAATTTCACAAGCTTGCTATCCACTTCTTGAATATCTTCGAAATCGCCTTCATAAATCTCTACTGGAATTGGCATCTCTTTTTGAATACGGTTTAAAATATCTAATCCTCTACGTCCTCGATTACGCTTTAATGCATCCGAAGAATCAGCAATATGTTGCAACTCCTCTAATACAAACTGAGGAATGACAATCGTTCCTTCTAGGAATTTCGTTTGACAAATATCAGCAATACGTCCATCAATAATTACACTAGTATCAAGAATTTTCCAATGCGAAAAAGATTCCTCTACTCCTGTTTCCGTTTCAGCCTCTTCATTATCACTATTGTTATTTTTCTTCTTGCCACCGCGTTGTGGTAGTGTAAATAATCCTAACAATTCATTTCTCTTTTTAAATCCTACCTGGAATCCTAAGTAACCAAGTAGAAGTGTAAAGAAGATTTGCAATACAGTACTAATGACTGGAATTGTAAATTCACGAATTGGTATCAAAATTAAATACGCAACAATAAGACCTGAGATTAATCCTAGCGTGCCAAATAAAACATCTGTTACAGGCGCCTTTACAAGAGCTTCCTCAATATGTTTAATAAGCTGAACAATATAATCTACGAGCCAAAATGTTGTTAAAAATAAAATAATTGCACCAATAATTGCACGAACATATGAGCCCTCCAGTAACGGGATTGCACCCATGTCCAATACATTAATAACTTTCGGGATTAAATAAATCCCTAACGCTCCTCCGATTACTAAAACGAAGAGCTGTACGATCCGTTTTAACATCCAACCACCTCCTACTCATTATTAACCATTGTTTTGCTAATCAAAACGCCGAATGCAAAAGCGGACGTGTCTTTTTATAAATTGGTTTATTTACCAATATATCATATCATATACCAAAAATGTGCTAGTGTCGTTATATTATGAAATCAATGTAATATTCTTAATTGTGTCTACTCATATATAAATGCTCTTGGATTCGTTTTAAACCTTCTCGTATTTTTTTCGCCCGAACTTCTCCAATTCCTTCTACATCATCTAACTCATTAATACTTGCACGACAAACGCCTTGCAATGTTTTAAATCGATTGATCAAATTTTCAATAATAAGAGGTGGTACCCGAGAAATTTTACTTGTAATCCTATATCCTCTCGGTGTAACACTTTCCTCTAAACTCATTTGCCCTGGGTAACCAAGCAATTTCACTAAATCACTATCTTCTAAAAGCTGTGCATTTGCAAGTTCCTGTAATTTTTTTAAAATTTGATAGTGATCCTGCGTCTTTTCTTGATAGTAGTCTTTAATTAATAATGCTGCCTCTGCTTCCAAATCAGCCAACAGCTCAGTAAGCTGTAAACGAATAAGTCTACCTTCTGTTCCTAATTCATGAATATAACTTAGAATTTCATTCTTAATACGGAGTACCATCTCGACACTATGTAGGACGTGGACCACTTCAGACATCGTAACAACTTCCTCAAATTCTAGAATACCCAAGTTCGTAATACCATCATTCCATACTGCTTTATATTTTTCTAAAGTTTGAATAGCCTGATTTGCCTTTGTTAAAATAACGCCTATGTCTTTTAGTGTATAACGTAAACCTCCCTGATATAGCGTAATTACGTTACGTCTTTGTGAAATAGCAACAACAAGACTTCCTGTTTGCTTCGCTACACGTTCTGCTGTGCGATGACGCATTCCTGTTTCAATGGAATCAATAGATGACTCGGGAACTAACTGTGCATTTGCAATTAAAATTTTACTTCCCGTCTCATTTAAAATAAGAGCTCCATCCATTTTTGCTAGTTCGTATAAACTAGCGGGAGAGAATGCACAATTAATGTGAAATCCTCCATCAACAATGCTTTTAATTTGATCATTATACCCAAGGACAATTAAGCCACCTGTTTGCGCACGAAGTACATTATCTATGCCTTCTCGCAAAGGTGTCCCTGGTGCAACAAGCTGCAAAATATTAATCATACTTTTGACACGTTGCTTGTTTTCTTCCATAGCCTAGCCTCCTAATGTCAAACGAAGCGCCTCTCCTAAATTAGAAACACCAACTACTTCAATCCCCTCAGGAATTGTCCAACCCCCTAAATTTTTTTTCGGGATTATGGCACGCTGAAATCCTAATTTAGCCGCTTCTTGTACTCGTTGTTCAATTCTCGATACCCTTCTTACTTCTCCAGTTAACCCAACTTCTCCTATTACCGCATCGGTCGGGGCAGTTGACTTATCTCGAAAACTCGATGCAATACTTAAAGCCACTGCCAAATCAATTGCTGGTTCATCCAATCTCAATCCTCCAGCAACCTTTAAATACGCATCTTGGTTTTGCAATAATAAACCTGCTCTTTTTTCTAGCACTGCCATAATAAGCGATACACGATTATGATCAATCCCTGTAGCCATTCTTCGTGGATTTCCAAAACTAGTAGGAGAAATTAATGCTTGTATTTCTACTAAAACAGGCCTTGTCCCTTCCATAGAAGCAACAACTGTAGAGCCAGCAACTCCAACAGGTCTTTCTTCTAGAAAAATTTCAGAAGGATTTAATACTTCCGCAAGACCGAGTTCCTTCATTTCAAAAATACCCATCTCATTTGTAGAACCAAAGCGATTTTTAACCGCTCGCAAAATACGATATGTATGATGACGGTCTCCTTCAAAATAAAGAACCGCATCCACCATATGTTCTAACATACGCGGTCCTGCAATTGCCCCTTCTTTCGTTACATGTCCTACGATAAAAATTGGAATTCCTTTCGTTTTTGCAAGTTTCATCAGTTCCGCTGTACATTCACGTACTTGCGAAACACTACCTGGTGCTGAGGTTACTTCTGGCAAATAAATAGTTTGAATGGAATCAATGACAACAAAGGAAGGGTTCATTTCATCGATATGTGCCGCAATTCGCTGTAAATCTGTTTCCGAAACAACAAATAAGTTGCTTCCATTTACATGTAGACGATCTGCACGAAGTTTAATTTGTTTTGCTGATTCTTCACCAGATATATACAATACATCATACGAAGAATCTGCTAATTGCGATGATATTTGTAGTAGTAAGGTTGATTTTCCAATTCCAGGATCTCCTCCAATAAGTACGAGGGAACCGTCAACAATTCCTCCACCGAGTACACGATTAAATTCTTGAAATTTTGTTTCAATCCGTGCCTCTGACTTTGTTTCTACTTCTGTAAGACGCCTTGGCTTTGTTACTTCCGTTTGAATCGCATTTGCATAGTTGATGCGACGCGATGATACAACTTGTTCCATCTCTTCGACAAGCGTATTCCATTGCCCACATCCAGGGCACTTACCCATATATTTTGGTGACTGATAACCACATTCTTGACATATAAATTTCGTTTTCTTTTTAGCCATCTTGTTTTTACTTCACTTCACTTTCATCTATAAACATACATCCTTCTCGTACAAGAAAGAGGGCTATTATTTAGCCCTCCTTGTTTGTCTATACTTATTTTACCTTTTCTGCACTGCGAATGACAAATGATTCCCCTTCGGCGTCAAAGACAACTTTTTGACCTTTCTCAATTGCTCCTTTTAGAAGTTCTTCTGACAATCGATCTTCCACATGTTTTTGGATTGCTCGACGAAGTGGACGAGCACCATACTCACGATCGAATCCTTTATCAGCAATCGCTTCAATTGCTGTACTTGTTAACTCTAATTCAATCTCTTGTTCTTTTAACCGATTTACTAATTGATTAACCATAAGCGTTACAATTTCTTGAATATGTTTTTTCTCAAGCATATGGAAAACAATGATTTCATCAATACGGTTTAAGAACTCTGGACGAAATGCTTTTTTCAATTCATCCATTACTTTACCCTTCATATCTGAATAATCACGACTCTCATCTTGTACGTTAAAACCGAGATGTTTATTACGTTTTAATGCTTCGGCACCAACGTTAGATGTCATAATAACAATTGTATTTCGGAAATCAACTGTACGCCCTTTAGAGTCTGTTAAACGCCCATCTTCTAGCACTTGCAGTAAAATGTTAAATACATCTGGATGTGCCTTCTCTACTTCATCTAACAGCACGACAGAATATGGTTTGCGACGAACTTTTTCTGTTAATTGGCCGCCTTCTTCATATCCCACATATCCTGGGGGAGACCCCACTAAGCGAGAAGTAGAATGTTTCTCCATATACTCAGACATATCAATACGAATCATTGCATCTTCATCACCAAACATAGATTCTGCTAATGCACGCGCAAGCTCCGTTTTACCTACACCAGTCGGTCCTAAGAAAATAAATGAACCAATTGGGCGTTTCGGATCTTTTAAACCCGCTCTTGCGCGGCGCACTGCTTTCGCTACTGCGACAACAGCTTCATCTTGGCCAATTACACGGTCATGTAAAATGGATTCTAGATTCAATAATTTATTTGTTTCTGTTTGTGCAAGTTTAGAAACCGGAATACGCGTCCACGTAGAAACAACATTTGCAATGTCTTCTACTGTTACTTCTGAATTTTCTTTTCCTTGCTGCTCTTTCCACTGACGTTTTGTATCCTCTAATTTTTCACGTAAACGTTGTTCCATATCTCGTAAAGAAGCTGCCTTTTCAAATTCTTGGCTCTGTACGGCTGCATCCTTTTCTTTTCGAATTTCTTCAAGTTTCACTTCAAGTTCTTTTAAATCTGGTGGTGTTGTATAAGAACGTAAGCGTACTTTTGAAGCTGCTTCATCGATTAAGTCAATTGCTTTATCAGGTAAGAAACGATCTGTAATATAACGATCCGAAAGTTTTACAGCTGCTTCAATTGCATCATCTGTAATGGAAACGCGGTGATGCGCCTCGTAACGATCGCGTAACCCTCTTAAAATTTGAATCGATTCTTCTAAGCTTGGCTCGTCAACATGAATTGGTTGGAAACGTCTTTCTAGTGCTGCATCTTTTTCAATGTATTTACGATACTCATCTAATGTTGTCGCCCCAATACATTGCAATTCACCACGTGCTAATGATGGTTTCAAAATATTGGATGCGTCAATTGCACCTTCTGCACCACCTGCACCAATTAATGTATGAAGTTCATCAATAAATAGAATGATATTACCAGCTTGGCGAATTTCATCCATCACTTTCTTTAAACGATCCTCAAACTCACCACGGTATTTCGTGCCAGCAACAACTGTACCCATATCTAACGTCATAACACGCTTATCGCGTAATGTTTCTGGAACTTCATTATTTACAATTTGCTGTGCTAGACCTTCAGCAATTGCTGTTTTACCTACCCCAGGTTCTCCAATTAATACTGGGTTATTCTTAGTTCTACGGCTCAATACTTCAATAACACGTTGAATCTCTTTACTACGGCCAATAACAGGATCTAAGCGTCCTTCACGTGCAACAACTGTCAAATCTCGCGCTAAACTATCAAGCGTTGGTGTATTTGCATTTGCTGATGCACCACCTTGATGGCCTGATGTAGCTTCATTGCTTCCAAGGAGCTGCAATACTTGTTGTCTTGCTTTGTTTAAACTTACGCCTAAGTTATTTAAAACACGCGCTGCAACACCTTCACCTTCACGGATCAATCCTAGTAAAATATGTTCCGTTCCAACATAAGAATGACCTAGCTTACGTGCCTCATCCATTGATAACTCAATTACTTTTTTGGCACGCGGTGTATAATGAACAGTTTGAGACATCTCTGTTCCACGACCAATTAATGCCTCTACCTCTTTTTGTACCTTCTCTGGACTTAGCCCAAGAGCAATTAACGCTTTAGCTGCAATTCCTTCCCCTTCGCGTACAAGCCCAAGTAAAATATGTTCTGTACCAATATTATTATGCCCAATGCGAATTGCTTCTTCTTGAGATAAAGCTAATACTTTCTGTGCTCTTTCTGTAAATCTTCCAAACATCATAGAAATCGCCTCCTACTTGCGCTCAATTTTGTTCAATTCGTAGTCTTTCACGGATTAATGTCGCCCTTCGATAATCCCTTTCTTCTGGGCTTAAAGGACCTCCTGCGTATTGCTGTAAAATTCCTGGCTGAGTTAGTACCATTAACTCTGTTAAAATATTTCTTGATATATTTTTTATATAATCAAGATCAATACCTAACCGCATATCTGACAGACAAGTAGCAGCTTCTGCCGATTGAATTAATCGACTATTAGCCAGTACACCGTAAGAACGATATACTCGGTCTTCAAGTTCAATACTTGAATTTTTCATAATTAGTTCTCGAGCTACTCTCTCTTGTTGTATAAGCTGATGAACAACACTCTCTAAATCTGCTATAATATCTTCTTCTGATTTTCCTAATGTCATTTGATTAGAAACTTGAAATATATTACCTAAGGCTTCGCTACCTTCACCGTATATTCCTCTTACGACTAAACCTAATTGTTGAATTGCTTGTATAATACGATTTATCCGTTTCGTCAAAACAAGTGCTGGTAAATGCATCATTACAGAAGCTCGTAACCCCGTACCAACATTTGTGGGGCAACTGGTAATATAGCCAAGCGATTCATCAAAAGCATATTCAACTGCTTTTTCAATCCATGTATCCATTTTGTTTGCGCTTTGCAGTGCTTCTGATAATTGCAGCCCTGAGAATAAACATTGAATTCGCACATGATCTTCTTCATTAAGCATCACACTTATATGTTCACTTTCTGATAGTAGACAAGTACCAAATTCCGTTCCAGCAAGATTAGGACTAATTAAATGTTTTTCTACTAAAACTCTTCGCTGAAGCGGTTTTAGTTCATTCATTTTTAATAGTTCAAAATTCCCGAGGGATTTCACTTTCTGATTTACAAACTTCTTTTGAAATAAATTAGTAATCTGCTTAGCTTCTTCATCAGTTTGCATAATAGGGAAATGATAATCTTTTAAATTACGAGCCAAACGAATACGACTACTTAAAACAATATCAGAATCGGGGCCATCTCCCCTCATCCACGGACTAATTGCTTCATTCATAATACGATCCAGTGACATAGAACTATTCCCCCCCTCTATGCTCACTAAGCTGATTTTCAATACTTCGGATTTGATCACGCGTTTGAGCTGCTTTTTCAAATTCTTCTTTCTGTATACATTGCTTTAATTTTAATTTTAGTTCATCTAATTCTTTCTTTAGATGAATATTTCCTCCCATACGCTCGGGAATTTTTCCACAATGATTTGTATGACCACCATGAAGCCGCTTCAACATTGGCTTTAGTTGTTCCTTAAATGTCTCATAACAAGAAGCACATCCAAAGCGACCTACTTTTGCAAATTGTTTATATGTCATATTACAAGTTGAACATCGTAATACTCTTGCATCTGAAAAACTATCCTCTTGGTTTTCAAACATTGATGGTTCTCCATGTAGCAATCCAGCTAGTAAGTCATGGAAGGAAAAACTAGATTGTGGTGATTGAAAGAAAGACGTATAGCCATTTTGCTCTGCACATTGCTCACAAAGATGAACTTCCGTCTTTTGTCCGTTTATTACTTTTGTATAATGTAATGCTGCTGGTCTTATATTACAATTTTGACAAGTCATCTTATATCCCCACCTTTACAATAGGAACGATCTACCTCATGATACTTTTTATACACCACTAGATTATTTTTTTCACTGAATCTTGTCTGTAAAAAGTCCCACTATAAAATGAATTACCACTAAAAACATTTCTTAACAAAAGCTGTATTTATTTATATTTCAGTGTCCTTAACATTGCGCATAATATCCGAGCCCTAAGTTCATCTCTAGAAGGTAAATCCATTAATAATACAGATCGATCTAATACGCTCAGCATAAGTTTTGCTTCCCGATTGGTCACAATATCTTCTTCCACTAATCGTATAATGATACTTTCCGCATTCCCTTGCGCAATACTATGCTCGATCATATGAAGCATTTGATCAATAATGTCTATATCGTCATGCAATTTGACTTTGATAATGCGAATGTAACCTCCTCCGCCTCGTTTACTTTCAACTACAAATCCTCTTTCTAACGTAAAGCGAGTATTGATTACATAATTAATTTGAGACGGAACACAATCAAATCGATCCGCAACCTCATTTCTCTTAATCTCAATCACATTATTATTGCTTAAGTCAATAACTTGCTTTAGATATTGCTCAATGATATCAGATATATTTCTCATTTATCCGCCACCTTTATTGACTTTGACTATCTTTGACTTTAATTATATACGTATTAAAGAAATTTGCAACTCTTTTGCTTCCTCACTATCCTAGCCAAAATTTCTTTTCTTTAATCACTACGTTTATATTTTATACAACAGAATTAACTTCTCATTTTTATTTGTACGTATTAATACCAAATAAAAATATACAAAAAAGCACGAGTCAAT
>NZ_CM000745.1:14974-63648 GCF_000161455.1 Bacillus pseudomycoides DSM 12442 | reverse complement strand
CATTGCCGCCGAAGCGACTTTATCAATATAACATTTCGTTACATTTTCGTCAACAACTTTTTTATCTTAAAAGTTGTTTTCGTTTGTTTTCTTTGTTGTCTTTCGTGACAACGAATATAAATATACCAGTTCATTTATTAAAATGCAATAGTTTTTTCAATAAAATTTTTAACCTAATCAAAAAGTATAAAAACAGTATCAATCCCCCTACATAAAGACACCTTTCTTCTATATAGTAAATGAATCATTTTAACTTCATTATATGACAAAAAGAAAAGCTTTGGAGAAATCTCCAAAGCTTAGATTAGTCTTACTTATGACGCATCGCTGGGAATAACAGCACGTCGCGAATAGATGGCGCATTTGTTAATAGCATAACAAGACGATCAATACCAATTCCAAGTCCACCTGTAGGAGGCATACCGTACTCAAGTGCTTCAATATAATCATCGTCCATCATATGCGCTTCATCATTACCTTGCTCACGCTCTTTTAATTGCGCTTCAAAACGTTCTTTTTGATCGATTGGATCATTTAATTCCGTAAATGCATTCGCATGCTCACGAGCAACAATGAATAACTCGAAACGATCTGTAAAGCGTGGATCTTCATCATTCTTTTTCGCAAGCGGAGAAATTTCCACTGGGTGTCCATAGATAAATGTAGGTTGAATTAACTTTTCTTCTACTTTTTGTTCGAAGAATTCATTGATAATATGACCAACTTCCATTGTATCTTTAATTTCCACACCATGTTCTTTCGCCAATGCACGTGCTTCTTCCACGCTCATCGGGCTCCAGAAATCTGCTCCAGAATATTGTTTAATTGCATCTACCATGTGGAGACGTGTCCATTCTGGCTCTAAATTAATTTCTTGCTCACCGTACTGGATTGTTGTTGTACCTAGTACTTGTTTTGCGATATGAGCAATCATGTTTTCTGTTAGTTTCATAATATCTTTATAGTCAGCATATGCTTCATATAATTCGATCATTGTAAATTCAGGATTATGACGCGTTGACACACCTTCATTACGGAATACACGGCCGATTTCGTATACCTTCTCTAAGCCACCTACAATAAGGCGTTTTAAGTGTAACTCAATTGCAATACGCATATATAATTCCATATCTAACGCATTATGATGCGTAATGAATGGACGAGCAGAAGCACCACCCGCAATCGCGTGCATCATTGGTGTTTCCACTTCAAGGTAGCCATTATCATCTAAGTATCTTCTCATTTCACGAATGATTTTACTACGAGTAACAAATGTTTCACGACTCTCCATGCTCGTAATTAAATCTAGGTAACGTTGACGGTAACGTTGTTCAACATCTTTCAATCCATGGTATTTATCTGGAAGTGGACGAAGAGCTTTCGTTAATAACGTAAATCCTGTTGCTTTCACTGAAAGCTCACCTACGTTCGTTTTGAAAACTTTCCCTTCAATTCCTACTAAATCACCTAAGTCAGCTGTATTAAATAATTCATATTGCTCATCTCCAACAGCATCTTTACGAACATAGATTTGAACTTGTCCGTGTAAATCTTGGATATGTGCAAAACCTGCTTTCCCTTTACCGCGCTTCGTCATAATACGGCCAGCAATAGAAACAGAGATTCCTTTCTCTTCTAATTCTTCTTTAGAGAACTCTCCATACAAGTTTAATAATTCTTCCGTTGAATTCGTACGTTCAAAACGTTTACCAAACGGATCGATCCCTTGTTCACGTAAGTTATGTAACTTCTCACGACGAACAAGCAATTGGTCATTTAATTCTTCGTGGTTCATGTTATCCATGGTATTGATATCACTCCAGCTCTATTAAATTTTACAATATATACAGTATATCATTTTCTACTCAACTAGAAAAACTGCCAGTAGCATACTGGCAGTTCTTCTTTCTTTCACGTAATTATAGGTAGTGAGAGAAGGAATGTCAAACGTTCTCTCTTCCCTCCTTTTAACCAACGTGAATTGTTTGTTGTTTTGCTTCTACTTCTTCTACAAATGCACCTAATAAAGAGGCAAGATCTTCACGAGTATCACAAGTATTAATTGCATTACGTACTCTCGCATTACCACGAACACCTTTTAAATACCAAGCTGCATGCTTTCTCATCTCTCTTACTGCAATATCTTCATTCTTTAAGTCAATAAGACGATCTAAGTGCAACATACATACATCCATTTTCTCACGCACTGTTGGTTCCGGCATTAATTCCCCTGTTTCTAAATATTTTACCGTACGATAAATCATCCATGGATCCCCAAGAGCTGCACGTCCAATCATAACGCCATCTACCCCTACTTCATCAAGCATACGTTTCGCATCTTGAGGAGTTTCTATGTCACCATTTCCAATAACAGGAATATTTACAGATTGTTTTACCTGTTTAATAATATCCCAATCCGCTTTCCCTTCATACATTTGAACACGTGTACGTCCATGAACCGCTACTGCTTGACCGCCTGCACGTTCCACAGCTCTAGCATTTTCAATTGCGAAAATGTGGTCTTCATCCCAGCCAATACGCATTTTAACTGTAACTGGTTTTTCCACAGCATCTACAACGGCCGCTACCATTTCATATACTTTATCTGGATCTAATAACCACTTTGCACCAGCATCACACTTCGTAATTTTCGGAACTGGGCAACCCATATTGATATCGATAATATCCGCCGTTGTGTTTTTATCTACATATTTCGCAGCACCAACAAGCGTTTCTTTCTCACCGCCAAAAATTTGTAAACTTAGCGGCTTCTCTCTCTCATCGATATATAACATATCTAATGTTTTTTGGTTATTAAATAAAATCGCCTTATCACTTACCATTTCAGCACATACTAAACCTGCACCAAATTCTTTTACTGTTAAACGGAATGCAGAGTTACACACTCCCGCCATCGGTGCTAGTACAACTGGATTCTTCATCTCAATGTTTGCAATCTTTAACACTCTACTGTCTCCTTACTTTACCCTCACTTTGGCATTAATTCATCTATTGAAATATTTAATGTCTTAGCAACTTCTACTACAAAATCTTGAGAAGGGGTTCTATTCCCTCTCTCTACTTCTCCTAAAACAGATACAGATACCCCTAATTCCTTTGCAAAACCTTCTTGCGTATAACCTTTCAACTTCCGAAAAGCACGAATGCGTCTTCCCCATTTTTCTGCTTCCATACCGTTACTCCCTCTCGCCTTTTCATTTCATCTACTTGCGAACGTGAAATGTTTTGTTTTATATCTTGATTGATCTCTAACAACGGAACGATAACAAAAGCTCTTTCGAACATCCGCGGATGCGGCACAATAAGATTCTCTGCTTCAATATTTTCTTGATTATAGAGCAAAATGTCAATGTCAATGGTTCGCGGGCCCCATCTGATCTCCCTTTTTCTTCCTAAATCTATCTCAACCTTTTGCGTTACTTTCAACAATTCTTGCGGCAGTAAATTGGTAGAAATTTTTATAACTAAATTTAAAAAACGATTTTGATCTGTATATCCCACTGGATCTGTTTCATATACAGAAGAGACATCCTCCACTTGAATATGAGGATTTTTATTTAACAGCTCAATCGCTTGCAATAAATAAACATAACGATCACCAATATTTGATCCTAACGCAACATATACTACATTTTTCATGGTCGGCCTCTCGTAATTTCTACCGCCACAGCACGATAGTGCCCTGGTATTGGTGGATCCGGTTTAACAACCTTTACTGTACATCGCAAAATACTTACGTACTGATTCAATATATTCGCCGCTATATTTTCCGCAATACTTTCTACAAGCTTATATGTTCGATCTTCTACCACTTGTCTACAAAGTTCAAAGAGCTCCCCGTAGTTTACCGAATGCTCTAAGTTATCACTTTCGCCCGCTTGTTTTAAATCCAGTTCCACTGTTAAATCCACTTTAAACCTTTGCCCCAATTTATTCTCCTCTGGAAATACGCCATGATAGCCATAAAACTCCATATCATGAATATAAATTTTATCCAATCATTTTACCCCCTTGCCAATCATTGCATCCATCATCTTTGCCATACGTGCCATTTCCTTCACATCATGAACACGAATCATTTCACAGCCTTTATCAATACCAAGACAAATCGATGCTCCTGTGCCTTCTACACGTTCCTCTACCGGCAAATCTAAAACATGACCGATAAACGATTTTCTCGAAGTTGCAAGAAGGACTGGATACCCTAACACATGTAATTTTTCTAGATTGCGCATGGCTTCTAAATTTTGTTCTGGCGTCTTCGCGAAACCGATACCCGGATCTAAAACGATATTCTCATCAGGTACACCTGCACCTTTTGCAATTTTAACACTCTCATATAGATCCGCAATCATATCCGCAATAAGATTACGGTAATTTGTGTTATCACGATTATGCATTAAAATTATCGGCACATTATAATGTGCCGCAACTTCTGCAATTTTCGGTTCTGCCTTCGCTCCCCAGATATCATTAATAATATGAGCACCCGCTTCAATTGCTTGCTTGGCTACTTCAGCTTTATACGTATCAATAGAAATAGGCACTTTCACTTCTTTCGAAACCGCTTGAATCATCGGGATTACGCGCCCTAACTCTTCTTCCACCGAAACTTTCGCGAAACCAGGACGAGTTGATTCTCCACCGATATCAATAATATCAGCTCCATTACTCACCATTTCTCTCGCATGACTTACAGCTGCGTTCATCTCATCGTAGTTTCCACCATCTGAGAATGAATCTGGTGTAACATTTAAAATCCCCATGATTAATGTCTTTGTATTTAAATCCAATGTATATTCGCCGCAGCGCAAATCATAATTCCACTTCACACTACACATCTCCTCTTCGCAGTTCATTTCGGCTCCAAAGATTTTCTCTATGCATTTCATATACATACATTAGAGACTTTGTAACCTTTCCTTCTTTACCAGGGAAATTAAATTCTCCAATCTGATTAAGCGGAACAATTTCTTGAATAGAATTCGTTACAAACACCTCATCAGCGGAAAGTAACTCCTTTTGTGTAAAGAAATCTTCTTCCACATGTACATCTAATATTTCAGCAATCCTTATAATAAACGCACGAGTGATTCCATTTAAAATCCCAGTTTCAAGTGAAGGTGTATATAAGATACCCTCCTTTACAAAAAAGAGATTCGAAACAATCCCCTCCGCTACGTGGCCTGCTTCAGTAAAAAAAATCCCTTCTTTGTTCACAACATTTCCAATTTCACGTTTTCCTAAAATGTTATTTAAATAATGATGGGACTTTAAACGAAATGCTCCTTCCGGCGTATTTCGTATTTGCTTCAAAATAACGCCTTCCTTTTCCATCACTACACCAGGGACTGCTAAAGGCTTTATAAACACAATAACAGAGGGCTCTTCATAAACCTCTGTTTGTAAACCTATTTCATCTATACCAGCCGATACATTAAAGCGCACATACGCATGGTCTATCCTATTCCTTACAAGTAACTCCTGTAAAATGCACAGCACATCATCTTTCGTCATCGTCCATTTGATTTGCAACGTAGAAAGAGCATCCATTAAACGTTCATAGTGGTCATCTAATAAAAACGGATGACCATTATAAATACGAAACGTCTCAAAAACACCTAACCCATATAAATACCCATGATCATATGGAGAGATTTTCGCTTCATCCGCTTCCACATACGTGCCATTCACATAAATTAACATGATGATATACTTGGACTATAATTCCGAATAAAGTTCTGCAGCAATTCTTTCCCATGTGAAGTCATAATGGATTCTGGATGAAACTGCACTCCTTCAATTGGCAATGTTTTATGACGAAGCGCCATAATCTCTCCCTCTTCTGTCCAAGATGTCACTTCTAAACATTCTGGCAATGTTTCTTTTTTTACAATAAGAGAATGATAACGCGTTGCTGTAAATGGATTTGGAATGTCTGCAAAAATCATTTTTCCATCATGATACATAAGAGAAGTTTTTCCATGCATTAAACGATCCGCACAAACAACATCGCCTCCGAAAACCTGTGCAATCGATTGATGACCTAGACACACACCAAAAATAGGAATCTTTCCTGCAAAATATTTAATGACATCCATACTTATACCAGCTTCATTCGGACTACAAGGACCTGGTGAAATCATAATAAAGTCAGGTTTCATTTGTTCAATATCTGAAATGGTAATTTCATCATTGCGCTTGACGATAAGCTCTTGTCCAAGTTCTCCAAGAAATTGCACTAAATTAAATGTAAAAGAATCATAATTATCAATCATCAATATCATTTCTCTCACCTAACCGTTTCTTCGCTACTTTCTTTCGCACGCCACAGGGCGATTGCCTTTTTTAACGACTCTTTATATTCATTTTTCGGATTTGAGTCAATTACAATTCCTGCTCCAGCCTGCACATACGCTTGACCATCTTTTGCAAGAAGCGTCCGAATCACAATATTTAATTCCATATCTCCTGAGTAACCAATCCATCCAATTGAACCTGTATAAATCCCACGGCGAACAGGTTCTAATTCTTCTATAATTTCCATCGTACGTATTTTGGGTGCACCCGTAATCGTTCCACCTGGAAATACAGCTCGCACTAAATCGAAAGCATCCTTATCTCGTCCGACCTCACCACGAACGTTTGAAACGATATGCATAACATGCGAATATTTTTCGATAACCATAAATTCATCTACTTCTACAGTTCCATACTTACAAACTCGCCCTAAATCATTACGCTCTAAATCCACAAGCATGACGTGTTCTGCACGTTCCTTTTCATTTTCAATTAACTCTTTCGCTAAGCTCTCATCTTCTTGTTCATTCTTCCCACGAGAACGTGTACCAGCAATCGGACGGGTACTCACTTCATTCCCTTGCTTTTTAATTAACAATTCAGGTGAACCGCTAACAATTTGAAAATCTCCAAGCTCTAAATATCCCATATATGGTGATGGATTAATTTCACGAAGACTCGTATAAATCTCCAGTGGGTGTGTTTGTAATGTTTTCTCTTGTCTTGTAGACAAATTCACTTGAAACACATCTCCAGCCCCAATATATTCTTGAATACGCTGAACAGCTTTCATAAATCCTTCTTCTGTAAAAGCTACCGCTTCATTTCTATGTTCAGGACATTCAAATGGCAATTTAACTTCAGGAACTTCCTTCATCCAAAGGCTCTTCCATTCATTTAAACGACTTTCCGCTTCCTCACATTCATCTATATAATGCGTAATAATCCACAACACTTTCTCTTGTTGATCATACACAAACACGTCATCAAATAATAAAAAGAATATGTCAGGTATATCCACATCATCCTCCGCAAGGGAAGGAAGTTTTTCAATATAACGGATACAGTCATAACTAAAATATCCGATTGCACCACCTTGAAATGGCGGATAGTCTGGATTATGATTCGTTCTCCATCGTTCCATATACCTTTGCATTAAATCTAACGGATTGCCTTTCTCTATTGTTTCCTTACCGCTTTCACTTATATGTAACGTTTCATCTTTCCCCCGAATCACCGCTACCGGATCGAGCCCCGCAATACTATAACGACCCCCACGTCCACTTTCTAACAAAATATGTTGATTCTTATTCTGAGAAAGAGACTTATATTGCTTAAAAAAATCTAAATGATATGGAACAGAAAGCGCTAAAGATTTTCTTCGCTGCATACCAACACCCCGTCTTCTTTTATCCCACTCCCTTAGACTAATCACCCCAAATTACAGATGGTTAATATGAAACAATCGTCCCTGAGAGCTAGTGAAAATATTTTAACTTTACTACTACTTATTTTACATGAAGTTTTCTAGTCATTCACTATTTTCAAACGAAAAAAGAAAAAGCATTCCTTTTCAGGAATGCTTTTTCTGGCCATACTAATTATGATTCAAATTGATAAAGCGGTGTACTTAAATAACGTTCACCATTACTTGGAATAATTACAAGAACCTTTTTCCCTTTACCAAGTTTTTTCGCAACTTCTGTCGCGGCATAAATGACAGCACCTGAAGAAATACCAACTAAAATACCTTCTTCACGAGCCACTCTTCTCGCATATTCAAATGCCTGTTCTGTCTTTACTTGAATAATTTCATCATATACTTCTACATCCAATGTTTCAGGAACGAATCCAGCCCCAATACCTTGAATCTTATGCGGACCTGGTTTCCCACCAGATAACACTGGAGAATCTGCAGGTTCTACTGCGTAAATTCTAATATCTTTATATATTTCTTTTAACACTTCACCAGCACCTGTAATTGTTCCACCAGTACCGATACCAGCGATAAATGCATCTAATTCATTACCCATTTGTTCAACAATTTCTGGCCCTGTCGTCAAACGGTGAATTTCTGGATTCGCCGGGTTTTGGAATTGTTGTGGTATAAAGTAACCATGCTCTTTCGCTAATTCAGTTGCCTTACGAATTGCGCCGCCCATTCCTTCTGGACCCGGAGTTAATACTAATTCAGCTCCATAAGCACGTAATAAGTTACGACGTTCAATACTCATTGTCTCCGGCATTACTAAAATTGCCTTATAGCCCTTTGCAGCCGCTACCATCGCTAAGCCAATTCCTGTGTTACCACTCGTTGGTTCAATAATTGTATCGCCTTCTTGTAATAATCCCTTTTTTTCAGCAGCTTCGATCATAGATAATGCAATACGATCTTTTACGCTACTTCCAGGGTTCATGAATTCTAATTTTAAGTAAATGTCTGCACTGTCTTGCTCTACGATGCGGTTCAACTTAACGATCGGCGTTTTCCCGATTAATTCTGAAACTGATTGTGCCACTCGCATTCCTGTCACTCCTAACACCGAGTATTTTTATTGGTTTTATATACATTTCAATTTTGACAGAATTTTTCTTACTTGTCAATTTATTTAGATGATTTACAATTGCTAGAAAACCTTTCTGTTTACAAGCTTTCAATCAAGTTTGTAATATCTTCTTTAGAGAAATTATATCGCTCATTACAGAAATGACAATGCACTTCCGTTTCATCTTCTTCCTCACGAACTTGTTCTAATTCTTTTTTACCGAGACTAATTAATACACTCTCAATACGCTCACGAGAACATGTACAATTAAATTGAACGTCCATTGTTTCTAATACCTTCACTTTTTCTTTTCCTAGTACTTCGTATAATAATTCCTCTGGCGAAAGTCCTTGTTCAATTAATTTTGAAACAGGTGGGATTTTTTGCAGACGCTCTTCAATAAAGGAGATTGTCTCTTCCTGTGCTCCTGGCATAATTTGTAGGATAAATCCACCTGCAGCAAGTATGCTATCATCCCCATTTACAAGGACACCAATACCAACAGAAGAAGGTGTTTGCTCAGAAACAGCAAAATAATACGTGAAATCTTCCCCTAATTCTCCCGAAACAATTGGAGATTGCCCGATAAATGGTTCACGCAT
Source organism: Bacillus pseudomycoides DSM 12442 (assembly GCF_000161455.1). Taxonomy (GTDB): domain Bacteria; phylum Bacillota; class Bacilli; order Bacillales; family Bacillaceae_G; genus Bacillus_A; species Bacillus_A pseudomycoides. Next base: position 54,179 of record NZ_CM000745.1, on the reverse strand, counting down.
ACCGATATCTTTAATTACTGTTAGAAACCCTTCTGTACCTACTGCTTGATATACACGCAATTTCCCTTGCTCTGTTGCTTCAAAATCAACGTGGGGATTCGTTACATATCCACGTACATCTCCATTCGCATGAGCATCCACTAAGATTGGGCCAAGTGGGCCATTTCCTTCCACCTTAATCGTCAGCTTCTGATCACCTTTTAACATAGCCCCCATCATTGCACCAGCTGTTAACGAACGCCCAAGTGCCGCTGAAGCGGTTCTCCATGTATCATGACGTCTTTGCGCCTCACTTACCATATTTGTTGTACGTACACTATACGCACGAACTTCTCCATCAAACGCTAACGCTTTTACTAAATAATCTTTCATACTTATTTATTCACCCTTCTCATGTTGTAAATTTGCATTACGTTCATATAGCATATGCAAGCCTTTTAATGTTAAAAACGGATCTACAACATCAATTACATTAGATTCTTCTGCAATTAATTTTGCTAATCCTCCAGTTGCAATAACTTTCGGTTCTTGTTTAGCTTCTTCTTTCATACGCTTCACAATACCTTCCACTTGTCCAACATACCCATAAAGAATGCCAGCTTGCATTGCACTTACTGTATTTTTCCCAACAATACTACTTGGTTTTGTAATTTCAATACGAGGAAGTTTAGCCGCTCTACTGTATAAAGCTTCTGCCGAAATCATAATACCTGGTGTAATTACCCCGCCCATATAATGCTTATTTTCGTTAATATAACAATATGTAGTAGCTGTTCCAAAATCGACAATAATAAGCGGGCTTCCGTATAATTGGATACCAGCTACAGCATTTACAATACGATCCGCTCCAACCTCACGCGGATTTTCATATTTAATATTTAAACCTGTTTTTATTCCTGGTCCCACTACAAGTGGTTTAATTTTGAAATATTTCTCACACATACGCTCTAAGGCAAACATAATTGGTGGTACAACCGAAGAAACAATAATTCCTTTCACATCTTGAAAAGAAAGGCCTTCATGTTCAAGTAACTGTTTCACTAACATACCATATTCATCTTCTGTTTTATGACGATCAGTCTCCATGCGCCAATGCTGACGAAGTTTCCCATCTTCAAATACACCAAGCACCGCATTTGTATTCCCTACATCCAATACAAAAATCATATTCTCACCACTTATCTTATTTAATCTATATTTGTGCAGTATGTACAAAACTAATAATGCCATCATATCATACATACCTATATAATCAGTTTTTCCATCTTCACCATTTTACAAAAAGATCGTTCACTATTTCAATTTTTAAAGCAAAAAAGCTTCAAATTTATATACAAGTACACAATTTTCTCAGCATAAAAAAAGGAGTGACTATTGTCACTCCTTCATTTCTTATTTATCTTCTGCGTTCTCGTCATCTTTTTTCATTGTGATATTCACTTTCACATCTTCAGAGGACTTTTTACGCTCAGGTAAAACTCCATAATCATATAAATGATTAATTTGCTCTGCATCTAACGTCTCCACTTCAAGTAACGTTTTTGCGATAATATCAAGCTTATCACGTTTTTCAGTAAGAATTTGTTTTGCACGAGCATAACATTCTTTCATAATCGTTTGCATTTCTACATCGATGTCATGTGCAATTGCATCACTGTAGTTTTGTTCTGAATGGAAATCTCTTCCTAAGAACACCTGACCACCTTGTGAGCTTCCAAACTGCATCGGTCCAAGCTTATCACTCATACCAAATTCCGTTACCATACGTCTTGCAATGCCAGTCGCACGTTGGAAGTCGTTATGAGCTCCTGTACTCACTTCACCAAATACAATTTCCTCAGCCACTCGGCCACCAAGTAAACCAGTGATTTTATCAAGTAATTCTGGTTTTGTCATGAAGTAACGATCTTCTTTTGGAAGCATTACCGCATACCCACCAGCTTGACCGCGAGGAACAATTGTTACTTTATGAACGATATCCGCCTCATCAAGCACGACACCAATTACAGTATGGCCCGCTTCATGGAATGCGACAATATTACGTTCTTTTTCAGAAATAACACGACTTTTCTTCGCAGGACCTGCAATAACACGATCCGTCGCTTCATCGATATCAGACATGTCAATTTTCTTTTTATCTTGACGCGCAGCTACTAATGCAGCTTCGTTTAATAAGTTCTCAAGATCTGCACCAGAGAATCCTGGTGTGCGAGTCGCAATTGCTCTTAAGTTAATATCATCATCAAGTGGTTTGTTACGAGCATGTACTTTTAGTACCGCTTCACGTCCATTTACATCTGGACGATCCACTGTGATTTGACGGTCAAAACGTCCTGGACGTAATAACGCTGGGTCAAGAATATCAGGACGGTTTGTTGCAGCGATGATAATAATACCTTCGTTTGCACCGAATCCATCCATTTCAACAAGAAGTTGGTTTAGCGTTTGTTCACGTTCATCGTGACCACCACCAAGACCTGCCCCACGTTGACGACCTACTGCATCAATCTCATCGATAAAGATGATACAAGGAGCATTTTTCTTCGCATTTTCAAACAAATCACGTACACGGGAAGCACCGACACCAACGAACATCTCTACGAAATCAGAACCACTAATAGAGAAGAAAGGAACGCCAGCCTCACCTGCAACAGCACGTGCAAGCAATGTTTTACCTGTACCTGGAGGTCCAACTAGCAGAACACCCTTAGGAATACGGGCACCAACTTCAGCAAACTTGCGAGGATCTTTTAAGAATTCTACTACCTCAACAAGTTCTTGTTTCTCTTCGTCTGCTCCAGCTACATCTCTGAAGCGCACTTTTTTCTTTTCATCATTGTATAACTTCGCCTTACTTTTCCCGAAATTCATAACACGGCTACCGCCGCCCTGAGCTTGGTTTAGTAAGAAGAAGAATAAGATGAAGATAATCACAAACGGAATGATAGAAGTAAAGAATGTCACCCAAGCACTCGTTTCCTCTGCTGGTTGATATTTCACTTCAGCACCTTGCGCTTTGTCATTAATTTTCTTTTGTAATTCTTCAGTATTTGGTGCATAAGTAACAAATTGTTCTTCCTGACTAGCATTGCTAAATTGTCCTTTTACCTCAAACACACCATTTTTTGGTTGAAGCTGCACATTACGCACTTCACCTTTTTCAAGTTTAGTAATGAATTTATCGTAGCTAACTGATGTTGTTTTTTGTGTTGAACCATTAAAATAGCTCACGATTCCAATCACTACTAAGAATATCAGTAAATAAAAGATGGTATTACGGAAGATACGATTCATTCCTAACCTCCTCTCACGGCATAAACACTATAGTAAATCGTAACATAGAAAAACTTTCCTATCCAATTTTTAACGCCTGTATTTAATTAATTTGAGTAAACGCTTGGTTTCAATACTCCAACATAAGGAAGATTACGATATTGCTCCTTATAATCTAAGCCATATCCTACAACAAATTCATGAGGAACAGTAAATCCAACATAATCCGCTTTCAGATCGACTTTGCGACCAGTTGGCTTATCTAGTAGCGTAACAATCTTTACAGATTTCGCCTTACGATATTTGAATAGGTCCACTAAGTAACTTAATGTAAGGCCGCTATCAATAATATCTTCAACGATTAAAATATCGCGACCTTCTACAGAAGTATCAAGGTCTTTTAAAATTTTCACTTCACCTGTTGAAACTGTAGAATGACCGTAGCTAGAAACAGCCATAAAATCCATTTCAAGATATGTATCTGTTCTTTTCAATAAATCTGCCATAAATGGCATTGCACCCTTTAATACACCGATTGCAAGAGGTACTGTATTTTTGTAATCCTCTGCAATAATTGCACCTAGCTCATGCACCTTTTCTTGTATTTGTTCTTCGGAAATTAATACTTTTTCGATATCTTGATTCATCATTTCATTATCCTCCTGGAAGACTCCTTGCTTTTGTAGTGAATAATCATATATTTATCCTTATCTGCTGTTCCATGTGAAATAGCAACTGCAGATTGTTTCAACAACGGAACCCAAATAATGTTCCCGCTTGCATCACAAACAATCGGCCACTCTTCTCTCTTTTCTTTTGGTACTTTTTCCTCAATAAAAATAGCTTTTATCTTTTTCGTACCACTCATACCTTTTATTGACATGCGATCTCCATTTTCTCTAGAGCGGATAAGAAGAGGATATGATATATCATTATACTTAGCAACAAATACTGTTTCATTCATGTTACTTGGTAATTCCTCATTTACTTCTGCTACAAGTTCATCACCGTTTGCTAAGGTAACAGCACCCGGTACTGATAAAACTTGTGAAAAAGGGAAAACAATTTCTTGCTTAAATCGGAAACTACATTCTTCATATGTACGAACAATTTTTAGGCCACCAGGAAAATCAAGTGAGCCTGAAGGGTGTGTCCGCTTAAAAAATGCAATAACTTTGTCAATATGTATAGAAGAAAGCGAAGACGGAATCTTGTATTCATAAAGATAGTTTAATATTAGTTGAATCCCTCTCCTTTGTAAAGGCATAGACATGGATTCAAAGGCAGGAATTGATAAGACGATGTGTTTATCACTTTTTTTTGTAATTACTTTATTCATCTTTTCAAAAGCTAATTCCTGCAAATACGCCTCATCCTCTTGCATAAGCATACTAAAATTTTGAAATCGCTCATGCACATGCGGATTTTCCTCTTTTAAATAAGGTAGAACATACTTACGTAATCGATTCCTCGTATATACTTCCTTTTCGTTACTCGGATCCATACGTGGCGTAACCCCTAACCTTTTACAATAAGCATTAATCTCTTCCTTTGTTACCGCTAACAAAGGCCTAATTACATATCCACTATGGAAAGGGCGTTTCACAGCAATTCCAGCATAACCCTTCGGAGTACTCCCGCGGACGAGACGCATTAAAATCGTCTCCATCTGATCATCCCCATGATGCCCAAGAGCTACATATCGCGCATCATATTTCTTCATTATTCTTTCCAAAAATGCATATCGGCATTCCCTAGCAGCCACCTGTGCATTCATTCCATATTGCTGTTGATATTGCGATACATTAATTCTTATCGTTTCGCAAATAACCCCAATCTTCCGGCAAAGATTTTCTACAAATTGTAAGTCTTCATAGGATTCATCTCCTCTAAACATGTGATCCACATGCGCGACTACAATCTTCAATTTCTTCTCTTCCCTTTTCTCTAATAAATAATATAAAAGAGCTAAAGAATCAGGGCCTCCAGAAACTCCTACAACAATTGTCGAATGTTTCTCTAATACATCATGCTGCTTTGCAAACTCATCTACTTTTTCAACAAATGTATCTTTCAACTCCGCAATCACCTTTCGTTAAAACCAAACAATAACATACTTTTTACCTTACCTATAATGGTACAACTTTTACAAACTTTGTGCAAAAAAAAGATGTACAAAATTCACATTTTTATCTTACATCCCTTCCCTATCTTCATAGAAATAATACAGCTACTTTCTCTATAAAAAAAGGCCTAGGTGTCAACCTAGACCTCATAACCAAACTGAAGAGATTTCCGCTCCCCTATTGCGCTTGTTTACCCATAATTGGAATCGTAGCCCACTTTGGCATATTCTTCTTTACCTTCGCAACGACAATCGTCATATCATCATTGATATATCCATCACTAGATCGAATGACCTCTTCCATAATAATATCAGCAATTTCTTGTGGATCATCGGTTTGTAGTTCTTTAATTTTACGTTTCATCCACAATTCATGGTTTTCCACATGCTGCGCCCCTTCAAAAATCCCATCACTCATCATAATTAGAATGTCCTCTGTTTTTAATTGTTCACCAACAACATCCACCTCAACATCCTCAATGATTCCCATTGGCAAGTTGCTTGCTTCTATTTGTAAAACGTTATTTCCACGTTTTACAAAACTTGGGGTTGAACCAATTTTTAAAAACTTAGCGCTTGCATCACGTAAATCTACCATAGCTAAATCAAGCGTCGTAAACATTTCTTCTGTCGTCCTCAATGAAAGAATTGAATTAATAGACTTAATAGCAATTTCTTCATCAATACCGGATTGCAATATTTTTTGTAACAATTTTACCGTTTCCTTACTTTCCATATGTGCCCTTTGTCCGTTGCCCATTCCGTCACTTATGGCAAGAGCATATTTCCCAACACTTAAATCCATCATCGCATACGAATCTCCTGATACAAATCCGCCTCCTTTTGCCGCTGTAGCAAGCCCTGTATCAAGAGAAAATGTTTTCGCTGATCCAAAAGATATCATGCTATGACCATTTGGATAAGCAGAAGGTTCTTCATGTTTAACAATAATATTTTCTTTTAAAACATCCGAAAGCATCGGCGCAACTAATTTGTCACATTCCCCATGTTGATTAGATGCTGCCGGAATCATCATTTCAATATCAATATTCCCTCTATCTAAACAATAGATATCAACATGTTCCACCTCGACACCAAAGTCACGAAACGCTTGTAAAATTTGTTCTTCCTGTACCTGATGATTTTCCCGTTCACGCTGAATTTCTTTTGCAAAATCTTCCATTACTTTTGAAACACCTAATAATTGTTCTGCAACAATTCTACGATTCTCTTTCATTTGTTTTCGTAACTTTTGCCCCTCATAGAAATGACTTAATTCCCCTGCCATTAAATCTGTTACCTTTTTTCCTCTTACGCAGTGCTTTTCCCATTCACGAACCAACTTACGGTTATGCTGAAGCGTCCCTTCTTCTGTTTCATTCATAATTTGTTTCATATAATCATATGTTTTATCAAAATTCACCACCCAGCATTGATCCTTTTTAAAACATGATTGACACGTCTTTGCTGTAATTGTACTTAAAAATAAATCAGCTTCTGTTTCCTCATCCTCTTCCTCCACATATCCATATACCGAAAAGCTATTAGATAATGCAGAGAATACATTTGCAAATTGATTAATTTTATTCGCTGTCACATCACGCATTCTTCGTAAATATTGTTGTTGATCCTGAGAATGTTCTTGTGTTCCTGGCATAAATTTAGCAAGCCGATCGATAATTGCCTGTGGTGTTAGTAAAAAGAATCCTATCGCCACTCCAGATTCTATTAAAGTTGTTATAATATTTACTTGTTTGTCGACGTATAATGTGATTAGACTTGTACCAATTAGCAACCCTAAACTAACGCCCAAACGCTTCCCTTCTTTTAATAATCCACCAAGTAACCCCGAAAAAGCCAATAGACTAAGTTGAGATAAGCTACCTACATTCGCTAAACTCAATATCAATCCTGTAACAACCCCTACTGTTGAACCAGTAGCTGCCCCTGCAACAAAAGCAAATAATAACACTAAATATCTCGTGAAAATATGTTGAACTGAAGCGTCATAAATAAACCAATCTGTTGTACCCGTTAACACAGATGCAAGTAGTATAATTAAACAAACAATTTCTTCCGTTTCTAACGCTTGTTGCTTTCCCTTTCTTTCTGTCAATAACGGTACACTTTGTAGAAAAATCATTGTTAAAACAAAACTAAGCCCCGCTTCAATAGTACTTACAAGTAAATCATACATAGTGACAGTTTGCTGCGCGAAGTAAACAACAGCGAGATGTGCGGTTAATGCGGAGATAAATACTTGAAATGGTACAAGTCCAACAATTTTACGTGTAAATCGACTAAAGAAGATATTGTAAATGAAGAAAGTAAAAATAGATGCAAAGGCAAAAAGTAAATTATCTAGTGAAACGGAAAGCGCACCACCCATAAGAGCAAGAAATGCGAGTGCCATCTTATCACGTTTCATTACATAAACAGCAGCAAAAAACGGTAGTGCAAACGGTAAAATGTTCGTTAATATATATGCTCTTCCTAAAAGAAAACCGATTACAGCAATAACGAATCCCCATCTAAAGAAAACTTGCTCCAACTTCACTTTCAACTTGCTTGTCCATGTTATTGATCTGAGTTGTCCATCATTCATAGCCAGTGTACTTGTGTTCACAGTATTCCTTCCTGCTTTTGGCATATTTTTAACACCACCTGCATAGTTTAATTACTGTCATTATAAAAGATGATTATTGGGATTTTTGTCAAAACAACAGTTCACACTTACATAATCGTTCGACTTTTTATTCGAAATAAACCTATATATATACAAGTTGTTAAAAATAAGCACCTTAAAAGAACAGAAAATTCAAAAAATATAGGGTGTTTTTGTAGAAGCTTTGCACTTATTTATAATTTCTTAACAAAAAAAAGATCATGCTATCTGCATGATCTTTTCTAGATGACCCGTACGGGATTCGAACCCGTGTTACCGCCGTGAAAGGGCGGTGTCTTAACCACTTGACCAACGGGCCGTTAAAATAAATATAGCGGCGGAGGGGATCGAACCCCCGACCTCACGGGTATGAACCGTACGCTCTAGCCAGCTGAGCTACACCGCCATGTCGTCTTATTTAACGGACAATTAGTATCTTATATCAAATTCACTTTAAAGTCAACATGTTTCAAAAAGTTTTTTATTCTTTTTTTAATATACTCATTTACATAAAAAAGCACCCCGAGTGACTTACTCCGGGCACCTCTCTATATGTTAAGAATAAAACGTTCGTTTTATCCGCGACGAGCGCCACGGCCACCACGTTTAGATTCTGTATTACGCTTTAAAGAAGTTAGACGATCTTCACTGTCTTTTAAAAAGCGTGCCATCTTTTGCTCAAACGTTTCCTTTTGATTGCCACCATTATCACGGCCACCACGGTTATCTCTGTTAAAAGAACGATTGCGTTGTGGACGCCCAGAACGTTGTTGATCACCACCACGTTGATCACCACCACGTTGATATTCACTGCGTGGACGATCTCCTTCTGGTTTTACACGTTCTTTCGCTTTTTTAATAGATAGACCGATTTTTCCATCTTTTTCAACATTAATAACTTTTACTTCTACTTGGTCGCCTACTTTTAAGTGATCATTAATATCCTTCACATAATTATCAGCAACTTCACTAATATGAACAAGACCCGTTAAGCCTTCTGGCAGCTCCACAAAAGCCCCAAAATTTGTAATACCTGTTACTTTACCTTGTAACTTGCTGCCTACCTCGATTGACATAAAAAAAATGCTCCTCCTTAGTGGTTAAAAAGTCAAATTTTACTTTATTATATATAATCCTAAAATATAGTGTCAATAAGACACGACCTACTTAGAAACAGGAAAAATTATCTCCCCTTTTCCAGAGAAGAAATAATCCCTCCTAGCAATCTTTAAAACATACTCTTCATCATTCAACTTTTGAACATCATCTTGTAATTTTTTTTCTTTCTTTGTTAATGAACCCAATTCTTTTTTCATCTCTTCAACCTTTACTTCTTTTGCTTTAATGGAACTATTTTGTTGATAAAACGTTACACTAATGCTCGCAATAATTGTAAAAGCAAAGACAAGAAAAACTGCTAAACGGCGATATAATCGCCTCCTGTTTTCATTTGTTTGTATTATATGTTCTCTTACAGAATTTGGATTCTGCTCTTCAATCAATCTTTGCCTCAGTTCCCTCATTTCCGAGGTCCCCCTAACTTCTTTTTTATACGCTCCCAAATTTGAAAGATATATTTCTTCAATTTCCTTGTATGTTGCAGTAATCCCACATATCTCTTTATAAAAAGTTTAACACGGTTAGGGAGAAGTTTCCATATGAGCAAAGTAAGAAATCGAACAGGCCAGAAAAAAACTTTCCATACAAAAAGTAATATCCATACGGTACACTTCCACAACACATGCCCAATTGAAAATAGTATACGAAATAAAAATAAAATAAAAGCAATAATAAGCTGCGCTATAATAATAACAGGTTTTATCATAAGTAGCTGTACAATTTGGATAAAAAATTGTATCGTTTGTACAAAAATATAAATGAGAAAATTCAATACTCGCATATACACTGCTTTCAATAAGCTTTGATATGCAGCAAAACCACAAAACAAAGCTACAAAAACATATATACGTAATTCAGCTTCATTTACAAGCAGCAATACGTAAAAGACAAACAGTGCTTGGACAATCCAAAACAGTATATCATATATAAATACAATCCAACGCTTACGCCGCGGTCGCTGTAAAAAGCGTTGGTATGTATCTAACGCCGCTCCAATCCAAGCACCCATTCCAATCATAGAAAGCATTGTATACAGTTGAATCGTTAAACTCATTTAAACAACTTACTAAAGAATCCTTTAGCTTTCTCCCCTTGATTTTCATCAATGTACAACATCTCATGAATTTTCCCTTTAATGGATACAATACCTTTTTCTACATCTAAATTTTTCATCTGTAAGTTTTGACCGCGAATTGTTAAAAAACCCATTACAGTTTCTAATAAAAACTCTTCACTATCAAAACTCTCTACTTGCTTTACGCCAGTAATATCTATTACACGTCTACCACGCATAATAATATCATGCTCTACAGAAACATTCTGTTGATTAGAAGACGCAACTGAGTAGCCCTTATTCACGTCAATCCCCCCATAGCTTTATACTATCTAGTAAATAATGTATGAGGAGAGAAAATAATTTAGAACAAGCCTTCTTCTGCTTTCACTTTCTCTTCACGAACTACCGTATACATGTTAGCTGCATCTTCTTTTTTCGTTGTTTCTTTTAATTCATTTACTTTTACAGTTACTACCTTTTGTCCAAAACGAATTGTTAGCTCATCTTCTACTTTCACAACAGAGCTCGCCTTTGCAGCTTGCCCATTAATCGCAATTCTTCCTTGATCAGCTACTTCCTTTGCTAATGTTCTCCTTTTAATTAGACGCGATACTTTCAAAAATTTATCTAAGCGCATCTCATTTCCCCCCTATTGATTCTCTATCTGCTTCGCTTCTTCCCATAAAGCATCCATTTGCTCTAACGTTAACTCCTGCATTTCCTTATTCATTTCAGCTACTTTGGCTTCCATGTATATAAATCGGCGCATGAATTTCTCATTTGTGGTACGAAGTGCCTCTTCTGGATCCAATTTATAGTAGCGAGCAATATTAACAAAGGCGAATAGTAAATCCCCAAATTCACCTAACATTTTTTCTTTATCCATCTTTGCAACTTCCTGCTCAAACTCCTTCAATTCTTCAAAAGCTTTATCCATCATTGGCTGTACATCATCCCAATCAAAACCAACTTTTCCTGCTTTTTTCTGAATTTCATACGCACGCATTAATTGTGGTAAACTTTTTGGAATTCCCGTTAAAGCAGACTCCCTTACATGCCCTTTTTCTTGTTTTTTAATTTCTTCCCAGTTTAAAACAACTTCTTCCGCGCTCTCTACATCTATATCTCCGAACACATGTGGATGACGACGTACCATTTTTTCAGATAGCGTTCGGATGATATCATCAACTGAGAACCAGCCCTCATCTTCTCCAATTTGAGCATGAAGCATAACTTGTAACAACACATCACCAAGTTCTTCAATCAAGTGGTCATCATCTTCTTCATCAATTGCCTCTAACACTTCATATGCCTCTTCAATTAAATATTTCTTTAAAGACTGATGTGTTTGCTTTTTATCCCATGGACAGCCATTTGGTCCACGAAGCTCAGCAATAATTTCTCGGAGCACATCAAATTGTTGATATAAAGAAGCTCGCTCAGTAACAGGCGGTACATATACGCTTGTTAAATTGTTCAACTCTGTTTCATGATCCAACATATAGAGCGGCACTTTTTTCACTTGCTCAAAAGATGTTCCTGCGGCTGTTACAATATATACTTCATACTCATCAGGCAACATTTCCATTAATGTCAACTTAACCTCAGATGCAACAAACGCATCATATACTTGGCAAAAAATTAAGTGTTGACGCAATTCTAATTGACCTCTTTCAAATGAAGTTGCATCAATAAGTTGGAATCCTTCAATTGGATCTATTTTTAAACTAGCAAACATCGGATCCAAAAAGCTTTGTCCACCTTCAATTCGCACCTCAATCTGCTTCGTTTCCCCTTTTTGCAAGAGTAATTGAACAGTTCGTTCTGCAACAAGCGGATGACCTGGTACAGCATATATAATATCCGCACCTTGCGCTTGTTCTATTAACGTATTCGCAATTGTTTCATACACGATTTCAAATGTATCGTGCGACTCATATACATCATCAAAAGCCGTGTACTTTACACCTTCCTTTTCTAACTCTTCAATAACAGGATGCTCTTTCGTACGCACATACATATGATCTGCTTCTTTTATTTTTCGGTATACACCCATTGTCAGCTGATCTAATTCACCAGCACCTAATCCTAAAATCGTGATTACTCTACTCACAACCATTCACCTCTATCCACTCTTCTTCAATGAAGCTTGTACCTTCTCTTGCTTCATAACAGTCCCTAATTCTTTTTTTGTAAAAACACTTAACTTCGTAATTAAAAACAGATATACCAATCCGCCAATCGCTACGCCTAGCAACGCTTCAATTACAGCTAACCCTCTATACCCTTCATCACTTGCTAGTCCCAACCCTTCATAAATACGCATAAATAACATTAATATAACGACCATTCCTAATCCGCTGATCGTTACTCCAAATATGCCTTGTTTATGAATGAGTGGTTCTTCTACAATTCGAATAAGGAAAGCACTATTTAACAAAGCGATAACCATGAGCGAAATTAACGTTGCGACTGCCGCCCCAGTTACACCAAATTGCGGCATTAACATATAATTGAGCAATAATTTTAGACACCCTCCAAATATAACAAACAATGCCGGCTTTACAGTTTGACCAAGCCCTTGCAGAATAGAAGCCGTTGTAATGGATAAGGAACTAAATAAAATAGAAACAGCTAAAATAGCTAATACACCTGAGCCCTCACTATTTTCAAACAACATAATATTTGTCGGCTTAATAATACACGCTAATCCTAATGCTGCCGCAACTCCAATCACAAAAGTTATCTTCATCGCTAACTGCACCTTTTGTTGAATAAACAGACGATCTCCTCGTTCTTTTGCTGAAGTAATAATTGGAATAAGCGAAAGTGAAAATGAAGTCGTCACAACTGTACCAAGCTGCATAAGCGGGATACTTCTGTCATAAACACCCTTTAATACTTTTGCAATTTCCGCCGGTTCTCCTGCCTGAATAAGCAATGTGTAAAACGAAACTGAATCTGCCATTTGTATAAAAATTAACACTAAATTACTAACACAAATAGCCATTCCTTGCCAAAAAAGGATTCGAATGATTTTCTTTTTATTGTGTATCCTCTTCCATCCTTGTAAGAAAATAGAGCGAAAGTTATGCCGCATATAAAATAAAAGTACGAGTATACCAATAAACCCGCCTGCAATCGACCCCAACATCGCTCCTGCTCCAACTGTATATAAATCAAATTCATGTGCGATGAGGAACAACGATAAGAACACAATAATTGACACACGAACCGTTTGTTCAATCACTTGTGATATAGCTGTCGGTATCATATTGTTAAACCCTTGAAAGTGCCCTCGTGCGACAGATAAAAAGGGCATTAACAAGAATGAAAATGAAATAACTCTTAGCAGTTTATCTAAATTTGCATCGCCCATGACTGATGCAATCGTGTGAGCTCCTAAAAACAACGTAAAGAAACCTATACAACCGATTCCTAATAAAAACCAAAAAGAAACACAAATAATTCCCTCTGCCTCTTCCTGTTTTCCTTGTTCTAAACGCTCTGCTACCATCTTAGAAATAATGATAGGAAAACCATAAGTAGCTAAAATTAAACAAAATCCATAAAACGGATAAATTTGTTGATAAATATAAAAACCAACATCACCCGCTATATTTTGATATGGAATACGGTAAAAAGCGCTTAATACTTTCGTAACAAAACTTGCAATCGTTAATATAATAGCCCCGCGCCAAAAAGCTTGATACTTCTTCGCTTCCATACGAGAAAACTCCTTTTCCTATTCTCATCCCTCGTATTATATCACAAAGAAAAAACAGGATTCCTTTTAGATTTATACAATAAAAAAGGTAGCAAGACGCTACCTTTAAATGAAATACAATCCTACTTTCCGAAAAAAACCTTTTATAAAGAAATATTATGATTAAGAAGAATTACTGTTCCATTTGTTTTGCTAAAAAACTTGCAGCAGTATTTACTGCCTTATGCTCTACCTCACTTATAATTGCTTCTTTTGAAAAGATGATAACAGCTCCAATCGGATCTCCATTTGCAACGATTGGGCCAACTGTATAAGAGCTAACCTTTTCAGTTACACCATCGATAATCGAAATTTCACTTTCATCTGTCATAACAACAGATTTTCGATCTTCCATCGTTTTTTCGATTAAATCGCCAACACTTTTATTTAAGTATTCTTTTTTAGATACCCCCGCTACGGCGATAATGGAATCGCGATCACATACGAGTACGTTATGTCCTAAACTATCGTATAAAGCTTCTGCATATTCTTTTGCAAAATCACCTAATTCACTAATTGGAGAATATTTTTTCAAAATCACTTCTCCATCGCGATCCACAAAAATTTCTAGCGGATCTCCTTCTCGGATACGAAGGGTTCTACGAATTTCTTTCGGAATTACTACCCTACCTAAATCATCAATTCGACGTACAATTCCAGTTGCTTTCATTCTAATGCTGCCTCACTTTCTACTGATGATGAAAGTGGTGAATTTACCTGTTCATGTAAAAATCACCAACTGTTAGACATAGTATTTTACACATTAGTTCTTCTATGCACGTCGAATTGCATTTTTTATTTTGTTTTAGGCATTTATTACTTCTTTTTTCACGTCAGACAAACCTTTTAATAAATTTTCGGCGATTGTTAACCATTTTGATGTCTCTAATCCATTCGTTTTCATAACAATTTTCAAACGAGAACCTTCCATACCAAGACCAATCATACGACCAAAACTATTACCAAGCATAAATAATTTTCCACCATCAATATTTTGGCTTGATTGCTCTGAGAATAAAAACGTCACTTCAAATTTTGTTTGCTTAATTAGCTCAATCTGTTCTTTCATTGCTAATACTTTAATATTTGCAATTTGTAATAAATATCCAACTTCTTGCGGATAATCTCCAAAACGATCAATCATTTCTTCTTGTAATTCCTCAATATCTTCAATCGCAGAGACACCTCTAAATTGTTTGTACATCATAATTTTTTGTTTACTATCTGAAATATAGGCGTCTGGCAAGTAAGCATCCACTTCTAAATCAATTTCAACATCAATCGTATTTTCAATTCCTTGTGTTCCTTGACGCTGTTCAATCGCATCTTTTAACATTTGAGAATATAGATCAAATCCAACAGAATCGATGAATCCATGCTGCTCAGCTCCTAACAAGTTACCAGCACCACGAATGGATAAATCTCGCATTGCAATTTTAAATCCTGATCCAAGTTCTGTGAATTCTTTAATTGCTTGTAAACGCTTCTCAGCGACTTCTGACAACACTTTATCACGCTTATATGCAAAGTATGCATAAGCAACACGGTTTGAACGACCAACGCGCCCACGAAGCTGATAAAGCTGTGATAATCCCATACGATCGGCATCAAATACAATTAATGTATTTACATTAGGAATATCAACACCTGTTTCAATAATCGTTGTACTTACAAGAACATCATGCTGCCCATCTAAAAATGATAGCATGACAGACTCTAGTTCACTCTCGTTCATTTTCCCATGTGCATACGTCACACGCGCCTCTGGGACTAACATGGAGATTTCATCTGCTTTTCTTTCAATATCTTCAACACGGTTATACAAGAAATAAATTTGACCGCCCCTTGCAAGTTCCCGTTCTATCGCCTCTCGAATTAACCCTGGATTATACTCAACCACATATGTTTGTACCGGGAAACGATTTTCTGGTGGCGTC
Source organism: Bacillus pseudomycoides DSM 12442 (assembly GCF_000161455.1). Classification (GTDB taxonomy): domain Bacteria; phylum Bacillota; class Bacilli; order Bacillales; family Bacillaceae_G; genus Bacillus_A; species Bacillus_A pseudomycoides. Next base: position 38,237 of record NZ_CM000745.1, on the reverse strand, counting down.
TCAATAACAGATAAATCTCGTACACCGAGCATAGACATATGGAGCGTACGCGGAATTGGCGTTGCCGTTAATGTTAATACATCAACATTCGCTTTCAATTGTTTAATCTTTTCTTTATGCGTAACACCAAATCTTTGTTCTTCATCGATAATTAGTAAGCCTAAATCTTTATAGGTTACATCTTTAGATAAAATGCGATGTGTTCCAATAACAATATCGACTGTCCCATCTTTTAAACCTTTAATTGTTTCATTTTGTTGTTTTCTAGTACGGAATCTACTTAACAATCCAATATTAATTGGGTAGTCTTGAAAACGTTCTCGAATCGTTTCATAGTGTTGTTGTGCAAGAATCGTTGTCGGTACTAAAATTGCAACTTGCTTTTCATCCATAATTGCTTTAAACGCTGCACGAATTGCAACTTCCGTTTTACCATATCCAACATCACCACATAGAAGTCGATCCATCGGACGCCCACGTTCCATATCTTTCTTAATTTCTTCAATAGAACGCAACTGATCTTCTGTCTCCTGGTACGGGAAAGATGATTCAAATTCCTGCTGCTCTGCAGTGTCCGGCGTATACGCATATCCCTTTGAAGCCTCACGCTCTGCATACAATTTAATTAAGTCATCTGCAATATCTTGTACAGATTTTTCCACCTTCGTTTTGACCTTTTTCCAATCGTTTCCGCCTAGTTTGTAAACTTTCGGATTCTTACCTTCTGATCCTACATACTTTTGTACTTGATCAATTTGTTCGATTGGCACATATAACTTATCGTTACCTTGATATTTAATGTTCAAATAATCTTTATGGACACCATTAATTTCTAACGTTTCAATTCCTAAAAATTTACCGATACCATGATTTACATGAACAACATAGTCGTCAACTTTTAACTCTGAATAACTTTTAATACGCTCTGCATTCGATAGTTTTTGCTTACGTTGTGATTTTTTTACTTTTTTATGGAACAGCTCTTTTTCTGTAATCACAACAAGCTTTTGCATTGGCATTTCAAATCCTGCATGTAAATCACCTACAGCAATTTGAAGGCGACCAGGAAGCAATATATCTGTAGATTCTATAATGTCTGCTTCAATATCATAATCACTTAAAATATATTGTAATTTTTTTGCGCGTTCTTCATCTGTTCCTAATACAACAGTCGTGAAGTCCCCTTCAGTCCATCTATCAATTTCTGTTTTTAACAATTGCATTTGCCCATGAAAGTCCTGCATTGTTTTACACGTTACATTAACAATATTTTGCGGGTGCGTATGTGCAATATGGCGTAAAAATAATGTTAAATATACAAAGCTTCTCTTTTTATGGTGTAGAAATTCTTCAAATTGGTGTGAGAACACCAAATCTTGAATAATTGCCCCTTCACTTAGAAGCGATGTATACCATTCTGCTTCTTCTGTCTCAAGATGTGATGCCGTTTCTTGAATACGCGAAATTTCATCTAAGATAACGACACCATTCTCAGGTAAATAGTCTATTAGACTAGCATGTTCTTTGTAAAAAATAGATAAATATTTAAACATTTGCTCTATAGTCTGTCCGTTTTTCAATATTTCTATCTCGTGACTAACTGTTTCAAGTACTGCTGTCTTGATTTTATCATCAGAGAGCTTCTGCATCGTCTTCATTAAACCTTCCTCAAGACGCTCCACCCCTAATTTCAGTTCATCTTTTGAAAATAAAAATTCTGTCGCAGGACCGAATTTCACGCTTTCTCTTTTATCTTGAGAGCGTTGTTCTTCTACATCAAATGAGCGGATAGAATCTACTTCCGTATCAAAGAACTCTATACGAAACGGTAATTCTTCAGTTAACGGATAAATATCCAGTATACCCCCGCGCAAACTAAATTCTCCAGGTGCTTCTACCATTGACTTACGTTCATATCCAATATGATGCAATGTATGAAGCAATACATCTAAATCAATCTCTTGCCCTAGACTAATTTCGATTTGCTTTTGCTTCCATAATTCTTTTATTGGTAAAAATCTACGTAATCCAGCAACTGGAACAACAATAATGCCCTGCTCGCCCATCGCTAAACGATTTAATACTTCAATACGCTGCGCTTTTAGTTCTGGGCTTGCAACCCCTATTTCTGACGCAATTAATTCATTAACCGGATATAACCATACATCCTGCTCACCAAGTAGTGATACTAAATCCTCATATACTTTTTGCGCTTGAAATAAGTTGTGTGTAACAACAAGTTGTGACTGCTTTGTTTTTTTATATAAAGCAGCCATTAATAAAGAACGAGAAGAAGTTGCCATACCTGATACAAGCTGTTCTTTCAATCCTTCTTCTAGTCCATTAATAATGGATTGTATTTCTTTATTTTTATAAAATTGCTCTAATAACCCTATCATTTTCAAAACTCCTCTCAACATAAAGAGCAAGTTAATATATTTTTATGCAAATATTTTGGAAAAGGAAAACAGAAAAATGCTTTGGACACGCCAAAGCGACAACATTTTATTGCAAAAATTTTTCATACTCATAATACTCCGGATAAGATGAGAGCGTTTCTTGGCACGACTCACAGATTGTTTTTATATATATATTTCCATTTTCATGAAAATGAATCATATCCAATCGTTCTTGCTCTGTTAGTTGAAATAAAACTTTGTTGTATACCTTTTCTGCGGTAATGGAACCTACGTTACAACCACAATGTCTACAGTAATAATGCCCTTCCATACTATCCTCCTAAGTGTACAATTACTACTAGTATGGATAAAAACATTATAAAATATTCCAATTTAGAACATTAACCGTTAAAAGTATTCATAATTTGAAGAAATGGTTTCTTCAACCACTCTTCACATGCGTCCGCAGCTTTTTCAATAGATTGATTTACCTCTGGTAGCTCTTCTGCTGTGAAACGCCCCAATACATAATCCACAACTTTCATGCCATTTTTTGGACGATCAATCCCCATACGAATACGTTGGAACTCTTGCGTTCCTAAATGAGAAATTGTCGATTTCACACCGTTATGACCGCCTGCACTACCTTTCATACGAAGACGCAATTTACCCACTGGAATATCTAAATCGTCATACATGACAACAAAATCTTCTACATCAATTTTATAGTAATCCATAAGTGGACGAATGCTTTCTCCAGATAAATTCATATACGTAAGCGGCTTTAATAAAATTACTTTTTCACCATTAACAAAACCTGAACCATACATGCCTTTAAACTTTTGTTCACTTAAAGAAATGCCCCATCGTTTCGCAAGCTCATCAATTCCCATAAATCCGATATTATGCCTTGTTAATTCATATTCTCTACCCGGGTTCCCAAGTCCTACTATTAATTTCACTCTTGTACCACTACTTTCTTTTTACGATACGAAAAGACGTAACCAAATTTGGTTACGTCTCATTCTATCCAATTAATTGAATAATACACTCACTGATTCTTCTTCATAAACACGAATGATCGCTTCTCCGATTAATGGAGCAACAGAAAGCTCGTGTACTTTATCAATTTTCTTCTCTTCCGGTAATACAATAGAGTTTGTTACAACTAACTCTTTAATATTTGAGTTTTGGATACGCTCAATTGCTGGACCAGATAAAACTGGGTGTGTACAGCAAGCATATACTTCAGAAGCACCGTTCTCAACAAGAGCGTTTGCTGCTAATGTAATTGTACCAGCTGTATCAATGATGTCATCAATTAAGATTGCTGTCTTACCTTCAATGTTACCGATGATATTCATAACTTCCGACACATTCGGACGTGGGCGACGTTTATCAATAATAGCAATTGGCGCTTTTAGGCGGTCTGCCATTTTTCTTGCACGTGTTACACCACCGTGGTCAGGAGATACGATTACGATATCTTTAAGACCTTTTGTCTCAAAGTAATCAGAAAGAATCGGTACACCCATTAAGTGGTCGATTGGGATATCAAAGAACCCTTGAATTTGTGGAGCATGTAAATCTAGAGTGATTACACGAGTTGCACCTGCTGTTTCAAGTAAGTTTGCTACAAGTTTCGATGTAATTGGTTCACGAGAACGCGCTTTACGGTCTTGACGCGCATAACCATAATAAGGAATAACGATATTAATTGTTTTTGCAGATGCACGTTTTAATGCATCAATCATAATAAGTAATTCCATGATATGTTCATTTACTGGGAAGCTTGTAGATTGAATAATGAATACATCGCAACCACGAATACTTTCTTCAATGTTAATTTGAACTTCTCCATCACTAAAACGGTCAACAGAACATTTCCCTAACCCTACTCCAATATGCTTTGCAATTTGCTCAGCAAGTTCCTTATTAGAGTTTAAAGAGAATACTTTCAAATTAGAATTTAGATATTGAGTCGACATCTAGATTAACCCTCCACATTATGATTTTTTCTTATTCAGCAATTGATCAACATAGTCTTCTTTGTTAACTTGACGTGCACGTGCAATTGATAATGCTTTTGATGGAACACTCTCTGTAATTGTAGAGCCTGCCGCAACATAAGCACCATCTTCAACTGTTACAGGAGCAACAAGGTTTGAATTACAACCAATAAATACGCCGTTTCCAATAACTGTTTTAAATTTATTCTTGCCATCATAGTTCACCGTAATTGAACCACAACCAAGATTCACGTCTTCTCCAACTTGTGCATCCCCGATATAACTTAAGTGTGAAGCTTTACTTCTATTACCAAAAACAGTCTTTTTGATTTCCACGAAGTTTCCAACGCGTACTTCGTCACCAATAACTGAATCTGGACGGATATGTGCAAATGGACCGACTGAAACTTCCATACCAATCTTACTGTCATGTACAGTAGATTGACGAATTGTCGTACGATCTCCAATTTCACTATCACGTACTACTGTATGTGGACCAATTTCACAATCAGAACCAATTACAGTTTTGCCTTCAATAACTGTTCCCGGATAAAGAACTGTATCACTACCAATGATTGCATCAGCAGAAATGTATGTGTTATTTGGATCAATAATTGTAACACCATTTACCATGTTCTTTTGGTTAATACGCTTTTTCATAATAATTTCCGCTTGCGATAGAGCGACTCTGTCATTAACACCTAATGTTTCATCGAAATGTTCTGTTTGATAAGCTGATACAATATGACCTTCACTTTTCAAAATCTCAATAACATCTGGAAGGTAATATTCACCTTGAACATTATCGTTTGAAACTTTAGAAAGTGAAGCAAATAGTGCCTTATTATCAAAACAATACGTACCTGTATTAATTTCTTTAATAGCTCGCTCTACTTCATTTGCATCTTTATGCTCAACGATTTTTTCAACATGACCACTTTCATTACGAACAATGCGTCCATATCCAGCAGGCTCTTCTATGTACGCTGTTAACACCGTCGCTTTCGCTCCTGCTTCTTCATGATGCTTTAACAATGCTTCCATTGTTCCTGCAGTTATAAGGGGTGTATCACCACAAATAACTAAAGTTGTTCCCTCTTCATTTGCAAGTACATCGGCAGCTTGATCAACAGCATGTGCTGTACCAAGTTGTTCTGCTTGCAATGCAAACTCACTTACGTTCCCTAGTTGTTCTTGTACTTTTTCAGCACCATGTCCAACTACCGTTACAAGTTTCTGCAATCCTAATTGAGATACTTGATCAACTACATGCTGTACCATTGGTTTTCCGCATACAGGATGAAGCACTTTGTATAGCTTGGACTTCATACGTGTGCCTTTACCTGCAGCTAAAATCACTGCAAATCTGTTTGACATATAGACCCTCCATCGCAACCTATTTATCCATTAAAGATATTATCCTAAATCATTATATATTTCAAGAAACACAGCATAACTATTAAATTTTACCATACTTCTTATAAGATGTTTTATTCTTTAATATCTTTTTTTAGGAAATAAGATATACTATTTCGAATGATTTTAAAGAAATTAGAAGTTTACATATAACGAGGACAATAAAGTGAGGCTTTAATTAGCGGAAAATTTTGTTCAAAATAAATACTTTATAAGTACAAAACCGTTCTTTTTAGGCGGGAGAGAGCGCCCGGCCTCGCACAGAAGCGGTCAGGGCCTTTTTTGCCTCCATGCCAAGGGAAGACAAAAGGAGATAACGAGTTCAGATCTTCTTTTATTTTCATAGCCGGAACTTAGGTGCCAATAAATCAAAATGGATTTACAAATTAAAAAACAAACCCCTGTAAATGTTTACAGGAGTTTGTTACAAAATTATAGAGCTCCTTTATTAGAGCCCTTTTTATTCGAATTTTACGAAGCTCCTGCTTCTTCAAACTCAACTTCTTCTAACTCGCCTAAACGGTGATACTCAGCTAAAACCGCATCTTGAATTTTTGAGCGTGTGTTAGAATTAATTGGATGCGCAATATCACGGAACTCCCCATCTGGAGTACGTTTACTTGGCATTGCTACAAATAATCCATTATTACCATCAATTACACGAATATCATGAACAACAAACTCATGGTCTAATGTAATAGAGGCAATCGCTCTCATACGGCCTTCTGTGTTTACGCGGCGTAATCTTACGTCAGTCACTTCCATCTTGTGTTCACCACCCTTTTCTAAATAAGCGATATGTTTGTATAAATTCCACAAATTTTCTATTTTCCCTTTAATTTTTTAAAAATTTTTAAGATAAAAATTTTTATTTTAACGGAATATAACAATTAATGGACGTTATCGCTTACAAATTTTCATTTTACAAGGGCAATAACTTCAATTTCGACGGAAACATCTTTCGGTAATTTTGCAACTTGTACACAAGAACGAGCTGGTTTATGTGCAGAAAAATATGTTTCATATACTTCGTTTACATCATTAAAATCATCCATATCTTTTAAAAATACAGTTGTTTTTACAACCGTATCAAATGATGCTCCTGCCTCTTCTAACACAGCTTGTAAATTTTGAAATACTTGTTCGGTTTGTATTTTCACATCACCTGTTACAAGTTCTCCACCTACCGTTAATGGCATTTGTCCTGAGCTATAAAACATGTTATTTACGATAATCCCTTGTGAATATGGACCAATCGCTTGTGGTGCTTGATTTGTTTGAACTACTTTCATATTCTCTCACCCTTTTATTATTTTATTTTCCTTAAATAAAAACTCTTAGAAAATTTTCTTCCCATATAAACTCAGTTCATCCTATCTAAAATAATTAGGATGCCCTGTGCTAGCGGGCGGTAAGACTTTCACAATACAAGAAAAGACTTAACGCCCACTAGCACTTTCATTTACAAAAAAAGATAAAGCTTCTGCTTTACCTTTTTATTCAGCTTCTACAAGCCCTTCGTCAAATGGCACAAGTGAATAATCCCCTTTTTCCACTTGAATTGTTTTCTCTTTAATATCTACTTCTGATAAGCGGATTAAAGAAACAAAGTTATTAATAAGTCTTTCTTCAATATCTGTCGATTCTACTAATACGCCGATTCCAACAACATTAGCATTAAACTCTTCTAGCATGCTAATCATGCCTTGAATTGTTCCTCCAGCCTTCATAAAATCATCAACGATTAAAACATTGGCACCTTCCGGAAGACTACGTTTTGCTAAAGTCATTGTTTGAATACGCTTAGATGAACCTGATACATAGTTAATACTAACTGTTGGTCCTTCTGTTACCTTATTATCTTTTCTTGCAATTACCACAGGTACATCTAAATAATTCGCTACCGCATATGCAAGCGGAATTCCTTTTGTTGCTACCGTCATAACCGCATCAATCGGCTGCCTCGCAAATACAGAAGCAAATAGGCGACCTGCCCCGTTGATATAGCGTGGATTACTCAAAAGATCCGTCATATATAAGTATCCACCTGGAAGAATACGATCTGGATTCTCAAATAAGCCACAAAGCTCATTAATGATCAGATTTGCTTCCTCTTCACTTATATATGGAATATATTTCACTCCTCCTGCTGCCCCTGGTATCGTTTGCAATGTGCCGACCCCGTGTTGTTCAAACGTTTGCTTAATAATAACTAAATCTTCACTAATGGAAGACTTAGCTGATTGATACCGTTCAGCAAAAAAAGTGAGAGAAACTAACTGACGAGGATTTTGCAATAAATAGTAAGTCATATCAACTAGTCTTGTACTCCGTCTAATTTTCACATTCTCACCCCAAATCACGAATATTCTAAACAAATCATAACTTATTATACGTCTTTATTCAAGCGTTTCTCGCTCTCCTAATAGACGGACTGCGTATACTTGTTCACAAAATCCTTTTAAACCGTTATAAATACGGTGCATACGCGAATCATGATGCACAAGCCCAAACACAGTTGGACCACTGCCACTCATTAAAACTGCATCTGCGCCAAAGCGCTTCATCTGTGCTTTAATACGTGCAACTTCAGGATGCATCGCAAATGTCACATCTTCTAATACATTTCCAACTGCATTGCATATTCCTTTATAGTCACCTTGATTGATAACTTCAACCATTTTATCTACGTCTGGATGTGTAACACGATTTAATTGTAAATTTCCATATACGTCAGCAGTAGATACACCGATATGAGGCTTCGCTAAAATAACCCAACAAGAAGGAGGTGTCTTTATATGCTCAACCTTTTCTCCTCTTCCTGTCGCAATCGCTGTTCCGCCATATACACAAAAGGATACGTCAGACCCAATTTCTGCTCCAAGTTCCGCTAATTCACCTATTGTAAGACCTAAATTCCATAGCTTATTAAGACCACGTAATGTAGCAGCCGCATCACTGCTTCCACCTGCTAATCCTGCTGCTACTGGAATTGTTTTTTCAATAGCAATAGATACACCTTGTTTTACCTTAAATTTCTCTTTTAATAATTTCGCTGCTTGATAAGCTAAATTACGCTGGTCGTCTGGGACATACCGATTATGGGATACAATTTCAATACGGTCTTCTGATAACTCCGTTAACTCTAAACGATCTGCTAAATCGATTGTTGTCATAATCATTTTCACTTCATGATAACCGTCTTGTCTTTTCCCTAGTACATCTAACGACAGATTAATCTTTGCTGGTGCTTTCACTAGTAGCTTCAATCTATTCACCCACTCTATGTACTCAATCTTTTATCGTTTATTTTACCATAAATTTATAGTAAGACGATGACACTTCCCTAATTATAACGAAAAGCATTCAGAATGAAACTACTTATGCAAAATGATGATACCTTTTGGCGTGCAAAAAGCCGAGGAATTTCTCCTCGGCTACCGTAGCATAGAAGTTATTTTGCAACTACTGGTTTTGTTTCATTAATTGCTGCTGTGCAATTTCAATAGCACGTTTCACCATATTACCAGCATCTTTCGCACGAATTCCGCCCCATCCTTCTTTCTGAACAACATCATAAAATCCAAGCTCTTTTGCAAGCTCTTCTTTAAACTGATTTGACATGACTCCTCTTCGTCTACTCAATGCAGGTCCCTCCTTATTTTGCTACGGTATAATTAGTATGCAAAAAAATGTCTTTTTTATTTATGGGAATATATGTAACAAATTAGACGATTACCCTAAAATAACCTCGTTCTGAGGATCATCATAAAACGTTAATTCTACCGTTTCTGTTAAAACATCTGCATAGCTATAGGAAACACGCTGCAATGTATCTTCTTGTTGATCTAACTGTACAACAAAAACAGAACGATAAGTTTCTGCTAGTACGCCTGATTGTTCCACTGTTTTTCTTCTTCCACTATTCGCCTTTAACATAAGGCGCTTCCCAAGATGATGATCTAATTCACTTTTAATTTCATCTAAACGTTTTGACATATACTTTGCTACACCTCGCTGTAATTTAGAGTGAATACATAAATACATGATATATCTATCCCAATCATTGCCTATACATAACAAGCAATATCTTCGCAAGAACCTAATGCGTTCGAATAGATAGAAGAATTACTATATTGTAAAAGTATTATTGTATAGTCTGTACGTTCTTACCTTTTTTTATCCAAGCACCTACAAATCCTTGTTTATGGTACATCTTTCACCAAACAAACTGATACTTTTCCCATAAGAAAAACAAGGTACATATATACCTTGCTTACTCTTCATAATATTGAAAAGGTAATCCTGTTCGTAAAAGTCCTCGGGTCTCAATACCACCAAGGCCTTTTTGCCCAGTAATAGTATTTCGAACAACATCCCATACATTTACGCGTTCCATAAATGAAGTAAAACTAATCTTCCCCACTACATATACTGGATCCAATGCATGAATATTAATACGCGATGGTGAACTAGCAAAATTAGCACCAGCTCGAATTAATGCTTCAAAATGGGACTGACATGCCCCTGCAAAAATAACAAGTTGATCTAAAGAAGGGTATTTTTTTCGCACTTCCCGAACGGCCTGTACAAAGTGCCGAGAATGACGATAAGCTGCTAAGTCTCCCATAACTCCTTTAGATTTTGTATATGCATCATGACCTGTAATGACCAAAATGTCTGGACGAAAATGATCGATTAAATCAACTACCTTTTCATGCATTTCTGTTTCTTTACAATGTACCCCTTGAACTGGAACACCTATCTTTGTATATAAATCTAAACATTTCCGTAAATATAATGGGTCTCCATCTATATGCAAAACCCTACCTGGCATTTGAAAATAATTGACTTCACTCGTATATCCTCCTGTAGAATTATGCTCGTGACGTTGCTTCATCAAAACATAGTCTTGTTGAAACAGGCGATATGTTCGCTCCATCGTTTCCTTCTCACGCTTTTCCCTTTTCTTATACTCTCTCTGATCAATGCTAATTAAATCTTCAAGCGGTGCATCTGCCACAAGTCTGACTTCTTCTCCAAATAATATTGCAATTTCACCTTTTATTTCTGTAATGCGAAAAAGAATGTCTCGGTTATAAGACTGTCGTTCCACTAAATCTCCAACATGTACAGCCATTATCCTACCTCCAAATTCATTAGGCCATCTCACTAACCATGTTCTGTTTTTAACGTATGAATTTAGAGTGAAAAGGGTGACAAAAAGGACAGCTCGAATTGAGCTGTCCTTTTATTGTTTATCCCGCTATTTGCGACCAGTAAGATCCCCACCTCAAAATTCAGCGAAAGTAAAGAAGTTAGGTGGGGGATTAACTGCCCATAAAAGCCCGATTGGTTCAACTAATAATCAGTGGGGGATTAAAGTTTCACTTTATGAGAGACTAATGCATTACTCAGTGCTGCAAATTCTTCGATTGATAATGTTTCGCCTCTTCGCTTTGGATCAATGCCTACTTCCGTTAAAATACGATCTAATAACTCTTTATCTTTCGGGAAACCATTTAGATTATTTGATAAGTTATTCATCAACGTTTTACGACGTTGTGCAAAGCTTGCTCGTACTACTTCGAAGAAAAACTTCTCATCTTTCACTTCAACAATTGGTTTTGGACGTTTTAAAAGACGAATAACTGCGGAATCTACATTTGGTTGTGGGACAAATACGGTGCGCGGAACAGTCATAACTGTTTCTACCTCCGTATAATATTGAATTGCAATAGATAGAGAACCGTAGTCTTTCGTTCCTGGTTTAGCCGCTAAGCGATCTCCCACTTCTTTTTGCATCATAACAACAAACCCACGAACTGGTAATTGTTCTTCTAGCAATTTAAACAAAATTGGTGTTGTAACGTAGTATGGTAAATTTGCTACTACCATTACGTCTTGCCCTTTTTCGAACTGCTCTCCGAATACTTCATGTACATCTGCTTTTAAAATATCTTTATTAATTACAGTTACGTTGCTGTAAGGAGCTAATGTTTCATCTAGAATTGGTAATAGTCGTTGATCGATTTCGAAAGCGACTACTTTCTTAGCACGTTTTGCTAACTGCTCCGTTAACGCTCCAATACCAGGACCAATTTCAATTGCTCCGCTCTCTGGGCCGATTTCTGCATAATCCACAATACGATTTAATACGTTTGTATCAATTAAGAAATTTTGACCTAAACTCTTTTTGAATGAAAACCCGTACTTTTCAACAATATCTTTCGTACGATTCGGTGTTGCGATATCCTTCATTTCTTTTCCTCCTGTAATACTTGTTTATATGCTTCCGCAAATGCTTCTTTTGAAACTTGAAACATTTGTAAACGTTTATGTAGCTGCTTCGCATTTGTATAACCAATCTTTAATAGTTTACCCATTTTTTCTCTACGACTTTTTGCCTGTTCTCCGCCTACTAGTCCAGCATCTACTAAGTCACTCCAACTAATTTCGCTCGTATAGGCTTCCATTTCTTCGTGAACATTTTCTAAAGCACGGCGAATGGATTCATTGGAAGCATGTTCAATTCCGACTCCTTTTTTTCTCTTGGCAAGTGCCTCTTCTTTCGGTAAGAAAGCATGCTTACAACCCGGAACCTTCTCAGAAATAATTTTCCGAATACGCTCTCCCGGGTAATCAGGATCCGTCAAAATAATAACGCCTCGCTTTTGCTGTGCCAATTTTACTTGCTCAATGACATGTTCACCGATTGCTGAACCGTTCGTTTCAATTGTATCTGCATCAACAGCACGCTTAATTGCAACTGTATCATCTTTACCTTCTACAACGATAATCTCTTTAATTTTCATGACTGCCTCCACACTGATTTCGTCTCTACTTAGTAAAACAAAAAAACGAATACTTTTCCATTATTATTTTCCCACTGATACAATTTAAAAAACAGAGGAGAAAAAATCCTCTGCCTACTCTTCTTATTGTAACACTTTAACCTCACTTGTTTTCTTCCCTACAAATATATCCGTTAGTTAGCTAGCTTGTATTGCCTTCTGGGTATTGTTGGCGTCTCTTCATTGGGAGGTAACAATAGTGGCAGGGTAAAAGAAAAAGAATGGAATTCACCATTCTTTCTTATTCAACACCAAATAAAGCTTTTGCATTTTCTGTAGTTACCTTTGCGACCTCTTCGTATGAAATACCTTTTAAGTTAGCAATTTCTTCTGCAACAAGTTTCACATAACTTGGCTCATTTCGTTTACCACGAAATGGATGTGGCGTTAAGTATGGACAATCTGTTTCTATTAGCAGCTTTTCCATTGGAATTTCCATTGCAACTTCTTTCGGTTTCTTTGCATTTTTGAAAGTTACTGGCCCACCCAATGAAATTAAAAAATTCATATCAATACATTGTTTTGCCACCTCTACACTGCCACTAAAGCAATGCATAATGCCGCCTACTTCAGCTGCATTTTCTTCTTCTAGAATATCTACAATATCTTGCGTTGCATCACGGTTATGTATAATAATAGGCAATTTCACTTTCTTTGCTAACTGAATTTGTTTACGAAATACTTCTTTCTGTACTTCCTTCGGAGACTTGTCCCAATGATAGTCCAACCCCATTTCACCAAGAGCAACTACTTTTGGGTGTGCAGCTAACTCTTCTAACCAAACTAAATGTCCTTCTGTCATATCAATGGCATCAACGGGATGCCAACCAACCGCTGCATAAATAAAGTCATATGTTTCTGCGAGCTCAATTGCTTTTTTTATTGTTACCTCATCAAAACCAACAACAACTGTATACGAAACCCTAGCTTCTTTCATTCTTGCAATAACTTCCTGTAAATCTTCTTCAAATTGCTCTGCATTTAAATGTGAATGTGTATCAAACAACATAACAAATAACTCCTTTTATTTGAAATAAATTCTATCATAGTAAAAAATCTCTTCCCTAAAAACGTAATAACAATAGTACAATCTTAATACAAAAAAGGAATTTTTAAAAAGATTCCTAACAAGAAAAAAAGATGCTCCACGAATGTTACACGTGAAACATCTCTTATTTTGTCAAGATTACTTGATTTTTGTACCATTTGATAAATTTTGATCAATTGTTGCTAAAGACAATACTCCGTTTTCTTCGCCTGCTAAAATCATACCTTGTGATAATTCACCACGTAATTTCACTGGTTTTAAATTTGTTACACAAATAACTTTTTTCCCTTTTAATTCTTCTGGTGTGTAAAATTTAGCAATTCCAGAAACAACTTGTCGCTTTTCTGTGCCTAAATCAAGTTGAATCTTTAACAGTTTGTCTGCTTTTTTTACAGGCTCTGCTTCTATTACTTCCGCCACACGCAATTCAACTTTAAAGAAATCATCAATTGTAATTTCTTCTGCCTTCGGTTCCTCTTCCTTTTTCTCTTCTACTTTAGGAGCAGAACCTTTCATTTGTTCTTTGATATATTCAACTTCAACTTCTACCTCTAAACGTGGGAAAATTGGTTGTCCTTTGACTACCTTCGTGCTAGCTGGAATACAACCAATCGTAGAAAGGCTATCCCAAGATTGATAAGCTTCATCAGTAAGGCCAAGTTGTGTAAAGATTTTACTTGGTGTTGCTGTCAAGAATGGCATAAGCATAATAGCCATTTGGCGAAGCATTTCTGCAAGGTGTGCCATTACGGACGCAAGCTTATCACGATCATTCTCATCTTTCGCTAATACCCAAGGTTGTGTTTCATCAATATATTTATTAGTACGGCTAACCAGTTGCCAAATAGAACTCAATGCTACTGAAAACTCCATGTTTTCCATTGCTTCTTCTATTTTTTTCAATGTACCCTGTGCAAACGTTACTAATGTTTCATCAAACTCAGTTACATTTTCTTTAAAAGCAGGAATTTCTCCATTAAAGTACTTATCAATCATCGCTACTGTACGATTTAATAAGTTTCCTAAGTCATTTGCAAGGTCAAAATTAATTCGCTCAACAAAACCTTCTGGCGTAAATACACCGTCTGATCCAAATGGAACCTCACGAAGTAAATAGTAACGCAGTGCATCCAATCCATAACGATCAATTAACGTAACTGGATCAACTACATTACCTTTTGATTTACTCATTTTTCCGTCTTTCATTAAGATCCAACCATGAGCAAATACCTTTTTCGGCAGTGGTAAATCTAGTGCCATTAAAATAATCGGCCAATAAATTGTATGGAAACGAACAATTTCTTTTCCTACTAAGTGAACATCTGCTGGCCAATACTTTTTATATTTCTCTTCATTATCTGTTCCATATCCTAGTGCTGTAATGTAATTAGATAATGCATCTACCCATACGTAAATAACGTGTTTGGGGTTACCTGGCACACGAATTCCCCAGTCAAAAGAAGTACGAGAAACTGCTAAATCTTCTAGACCTGGTTTAATGAAGTTATTAATCATTTCATTTTTACGAGATTCAGGTTGAATGAAGTGTGGATTTTCTTCATAAAATTGTAGTAGTCGATCTACATATTTACCCATTCTAAAGAAGTAAGATTCTTCGCGAACAAGTTCTACAGCATGGCCACTATCTGGACTTTTTCCTCCGACTACTTTATCGCCTTCCATAATCGGATCAACAAGTTGATGTTCTGTGTAGAATGTTTCATCCTGTACAGAATACCATCCTTCATATTCATCAAGATAAATATCACCTTGATCAACAAGTTGTTTAAAAATCTTTTCAACAACTTCTTTATGACGATCTTCGGTTGTCCGAATAAAGTCATCGTAAGAAATGTCCATTTTCTCCCACAATTCTTTAATTCCTGCTACAATGTTATCAACATATGCTTGTGGTGTAACTTGTAGTTCTTCTGCTTTCTTTTGAATCTTTTGTCCATGCTCATCAGTACCTGTTAAATAATGAACATCATATCCTTGCATGCGCTTGTAGCGTGCCATTGCATCTCCTGCTACCGTTGTATAAGCATGTCCAATATGAAGCTTTCCGCTTGGATAATAAATTGGAGTAGTGATATAAAAGGTCTTATTTTCCTCTGTCATTGTTTTGAACCTCCCAAATGACCTCATATGTATTTATAAACAGTATATCAAAAACTGACGCATAAAAACGAATTAATGCTCGATTATCTTTATCATCTATTACTCATATTCAAAAAAAATATACAGTAATTTATCTGAAATATTGATAAAATTTAAAAATACAGTAAAATACTTGTGTAATTCTTTCATTTTCTATTATATATAAGAAGTATAAAAATCTACAATTCTTTCATAAAATATAAAATTTATGAATTG
This sequence comes from Bacillus pseudomycoides DSM 12442, assembly GCF_000161455.1. Classification (GTDB taxonomy): domain Bacteria; phylum Bacillota; class Bacilli; order Bacillales; family Bacillaceae_G; genus Bacillus_A; species Bacillus_A pseudomycoides. Next base: position 22,135 of record NZ_CM000745.1, on the reverse strand, counting down.
ACGGAAATGTAAATGATTGGTATCATATGTTCATAGGGTATTTTGTCGAAAAATGACGAATTAAAATATAGACTCGCAAACTTACAGAATATGAGGAGGATAACGAATATGAAATCTACTGGTATCGTTCGTAAAGTTGATGAATTAGGCCGTGTTGTAATTCCGATTGAATTACGTCGTACATTAGGTATTGCTGAAAAGGATGCTCTTGAAATTTACGTTGATGACGAAAAAATCATCCTAAAAAAATATAAGCCTAACATGACTTGCCAAGTAACTGGTGAAGTGTCTGATGGTAACCTTTCTTTAGCTGAAGGTAAAATTATCTTAAGCAAAGAAGGCGCTGAACAGATCTTAAACGAACTTCAACAATATATTCAAGCAGTAAAATAAGCTTCTCAATTATGAGAAGCTTATTTTTTATCAACATGATAGATTTGATAGACGTCTCGTTTCGACAAATCTCGATCTTTGGCCGCCTTTTTAATTGCATCCTTTGAAGACATTCCTTGCTCGTTTATGTAATGTTCGATATGATCGTATACTGATATAGCTTCCCACCACTGTTCCTCTGGAGCAGCTTCCTCCTTTGACCCGGATACTAATATACAAAATTCACCACGAACCTCATTTTGCTTTGTCCATTCAATCGCTTCTTCTACCGAACCACGAATAAATTCTTCAAATTTTTTCGTTAGTTCTCGGCACAATACAATTTCTCTATTTCCAAGTACTTCTTTCATAGAAATTAATGTATCATCTAACCGATGCGGCGCTTCATAGAACATCATCGTAGTTGGAACATAACGAAGCTTTTCTAATTCCGCCTTACGTTCTTTTTTATTTCTGTGCAAAAATCCGTAAAAATAAAAATGTCTCGTTTCTAACCCTGATGCAATTAGCGCTGTAAGAGCAGCATTTGCCCCTGGAAGTGGAATAACATGATATTGTTTCTCTACAGCTTCTACAACAATGTCGTAGCCTGGATCAGAAATACAAGGCATACCTGCATCACTTACAAGAGCTACTGTTTTTCCATCTTCTAGCTTATCTAAAATTTTCTGTCCACTTACTTCCTTATTATGCTCATGATAACTCATAACTGGTGTTTCAATTTCAAAATAGTTACAAAGCTTTTTCGTCTGCCGCGTATCTTCAGCAGCAATGATATCAGCCTCTTTCAATATCCGAATCGAACGAAACGTCATATCTTCTAAATTACCAATCGGCGTTGGAACTAAATATAAGGCTCCCTTTTCATTTGCTTGAAAACTTTTTTGCTGCCACATAGCGTTCTCCTTTTTGCATATATTCTTCTTTTTCTTTTCGCTTTAACTGTTTAAAATGATATTCAGCTTGCATCGCTGTCGTTTTATCTCCATGAACCTCTACGTATTTTAAAACAACAGGAAGCCTAGCACGAGTATAACGTGCTCCCTTCCCACTATTATGAGTTTGAATTCGTTTCTCTAAATTATTTGTATACCCTGCATAATAACTCCTATCTGAACATTCTACTACATAAAAATAATGTTTATTCTTCTCCATATAAGATTGAACGAAGCTCCTTTGTATACTCATTATTTTCCTCATATACAAAAAGGGGTGGCAAAATTTTCAAATCTGCATTTCCATCTTTAATTCCTTCTATTAGTAGCGTATTTGCTTCTTTACCCGCCTTTGGATATACAAACTGCACACGTTTTGGTTCAATCTTATACTTTCTCATTAGTGTTACAATATCAAGTAATCGACCTGGACGATGAACAAATGCTACCTTACCACCTTGCTTTACAAGCTGACTACTAGCATATACGACATCCTCTAATGTACACATAATTTCATGACGAGCTATAGCTAAATGCTCGTTAATGTTTTTCTCAGATGCCTTTGGCGTTTGAAAATACGGCGGATTACATGTTACAACATCGTATTGATGACGCCCAAGCTGCTCTGGCATATCCTTTAAGTCTCCATGAATTAACTGGATTCTTTCTTCTAACTTGTTATACTGGATGCTTCTTACTCCCATATCATACAAGCGTTCTTGAATTTCTACCCCTGTAATATTCCCTTTCGTTCTCGTGCTTAACAAAAGCGGAATAACAGCATTTCCTGTACATAAATCAAGCAAATTTCCCTTTTGAATCGGAACCCATGCAAAATTCGCAAGTAACACTGCGTCTAAAGAAAAATTAAACACAGATGGACTTTGAATAATTTTCATTTCTTCCGCTAGTAAATAATCTAAACGTTCATCTTCATATAAGTGCATATACGATTTCCTTTCTTATACTTAACCTACCCTATTTGAACGTAAAACTAAGACCTATTTCATCTTATCTTTACTCTCATGTATAAAAAATTACCTTTCCAATATATTGGAAAGGTAATTTCATTTTTTATTTAAAAATGACAGACAGAATAAACAATCCCCTTCTTTACGTACACTTCCATAATGTAAATTACAGATATGGAAACCTTCTTGATATAGGCGTGCTAGGTTATCGTAGCCTTCACCAATATCCGTTTTAGGCTTCATTTCTTTTCGTTTTTGAGTTTTTTGTTTTTCCTTATTCTGTATTTCTTCAAAACGACGTCGCAAATTTTCATTTTCCATTTTAATATGTTGGTTTTCTTCAAGTAACTCTGCAAGATGTTGCTTTAATTCTCCCAACTGCTTATATAAATGTCCAATTTGCTCTTCCATACTGGAAACCGCTGCAAAAATATCCTTTTTCTCCACAAGCACCCACCTCATTAATCTGTGGTTTGACTCGAAACGACCCCTTCATTAATTAATTCATCTAACGTATATTCTACTATCCGTTCCTTGTCTACTAATTCCACTTGAATTAATCTTTCTAAAATATTTAATCCGATAACGCGTCCAAGACCATGCGGTGTTTGTATACGTTGATCTAAATCAGGAAGTTGCTCTTTTGCCGCTTCATACTCGTCATTCTCATATTTTAAGCAACACATTAATCGGCCACATAAGCCAGAAATTTTCGCAGGATTTAATGATAAATTTTGATCCTTTGCCATTTTAATGGATACAGGTTCAAAATCACCTAAAAATGTAGAACAACAAAGCATACGGCCGCATGGACCAATACCACCAAGCATTTTTGCTTCATCGCGAACACCAATTTGTCTTAGCTCAATTCTTGTCCGAAAAATTGCAGCTAAGTCTTTTACAAGTTCACGAAAGTCAATACGACCATCCGCTGTAAAATAGAAAATAATCTTATTACGATCAAACGTATATTCTACGTCTACAAGCTTCATATCAAGTTTATGTTCCCCTACCTTTTGTTGACAAACTTGATATGCTTCTTTTGCAGCATGTTTGTTCTCTTCAACAATTGTCCGATCATTTTCATTTGCAATGCGAATGACTTTCTTTAGCGGTAGTACCACATCATTTTCATCAACTTGCTTTTTTGTAATAACTACTTTCCCATATTCAATACCTCGTACAGTTTCCACGATCACAAATTCATTTTCCGAGATATCGAATTGATTCGGGTCAAAGTAATACACTTTTCCGGCCTTCTTAAAGCGAACACCTACTACATCATACAAAACGGTCATCCCTCCTGCAACCGCAACACTAACTGTTCGAACACAAGCTGCGCATTTACATTAGCGTTGATTCTATTTTTTGCTTCTAATATATTAAAAAGAGCTGATACAATGCGCTTCTGAGCGTAAGAGAAAGAATGAAACATCTCCTTTTGATCTTGAAAGACAAGACGATCTTCCTCTCCTAATTGAACATATAATAAATCCCTATAAATAAGGAGTAAAATATCTAAACCTTGTTGTAATTGTTCCTTCTCTCCAAAGTGTTTCCCCCACTTTTCTTGTACAAAAAAAAGAGAGGTTGTATCTTTTTCGAGCGCTTCACATAATTTTATCACTAAAGCTCGTGCTTGTGCAAACCATTCATCATTACACAGTAATAACGCTTCCTCAAAACTATTCGTAAGCTGTGCAGCAAGGGTAGATAAAGAAACTGCAATTCCATCCCCCTGCAGTCTCTCAATTAAAGATTCTGTAGACAAAGGTCTAAATGTCACAACTTGGCAACGAGATAAAATAGTATTTAAAATTTGATGACTTTGTTCAGTAAGTAAAATAGCTGTTGTATTGCTGCTTGGTTCTTCTAAAAATTTTAATAAGGTATTAGCAGCATTTGCTGTCATTCGATCTGCATGCTCAATAATATATACCTTTTTATTTGCCTCTAAACCCGTTTTTGAAAACTCTTCCTGTAAATCATGAATTTGTTGTTTTTTAATAGATAACCCATCTGGCCTTACAATATGTAAATTAGGATGGTTACCCGAATCAATCCGGCGGCAATTCGTACATGTATGACACGGCTCCACACCGTTTCTTTGTTTACAAAGAAAACTCTTTGCCATTTGAATTGCCGTTTCATATTTTCCAGTTCCTTTTGCACCTTCTAACAAATAAGCGTGGGATATACGCCCTTTTGCAATACTATTCATCAACATCTTTACACCAATGGGCTGTATAGCAGAAAGCTGCTCCCACGTCCTCGTCATAATGCATACCTCACTTGTTTTATACTTTCCTTCTATTATAACAATTTATCTTCTATAAGCTGAATAACTTCTTCCACAATCTTTTCTATTGGCTGATCTGCGTTCACAACGACTATGCGATCTAAGAAGCGATCTACAACCTGTAAATAACCATCACGTACACACTTATGGAATTCAATACTTTCCATATCTAAACGATTCACTTCACGATTAGCATCCTTTTCGATGCGAGCTAAGCCTGCTTCAGGTTCAATATCTAGATAGATTGTCAAATTAGGCATACAATCTTCAGTCGCAAACCGATTAATTTCAAATACCTTATCAATCCCTAGACCTCTTGCATAACCTTGATAAGCAAGAGAGCTGTCAATAAAGCGATCACATAACACAAGATAGTTTTTCTCCAAAGCTGGCATAACTTTTTCTACTAAATGTTGTCTGCGTGCTGCAGCATATAATAATGCCTCCGTACGTGCTTCCATCATCGTATACTCTTGGTTATGTAAGATTGCTCGGATCTCTTCTGAAATCGCTATACCACCTGGTTCTCGCGTTGCTATGACTTTTTGTTCTTTCTTTTCAAAGTACGGTAATAACTTTGTAATTAATGTCGATTTACCTGAACCCTCTGGTCCTTCAATTGTTACAAATAATCCCTTCATCCTAAAACCTACTTTCTTCCTATATCATACACATTCATATATTTTACATTCCCTTGAAAACGAGCACCCGTTTCTTCTAAATAAGAAATTTGTTCGATGTGTTCTGTCGTAATTTCTTCTCCATACATCAGTAATGGAATACCCGGTGGATACGGAATAACCATATCCGCTGCAATCATCCCCGCAGCTTCTTGTAAAGGTACAATTTTTTTCTTATACTTTCCTAATTGCTTATAAGTAAATGGTAAAGAAGAGAATCCCTCTCTGTAAGTATACCGAATAGATGGTATCTTGTCTGTTACCGTATAATTACGTAATGCTGACCGTATTACTTCTATGGCCTTCATATACTGCTCATTCACTTGTAATGGTAAAATAAATAGAACATTATATGGATCTGCCATTTCTGCGTATATACCTATCTTTTCAAATATAGATTGTAATTCATATCCAGACAGCTCACAGCGTGTTTGTACCGTAACTTTTAACTCATCCTGCAAAGGATACTGTAAAACAGCAATTTGTGGAATACCCTGCAATTCCTCCCTAAATCGCCTCACAAACTCCACGATTTTATGACAGCCCTTCTCCTTCATATTTGCTAATGTAAAGCGAGCCACATCTAATGAAGCCATAATCGGATAAGACGGACTGCTAGATTGTAACATATTTAAATAAGAAGAAACTTTTTCTTCATGCACTAAATTACTATTGATATGTAAATAAGACCCCATAGTCATAGCGGGTAATGTTTTATGCGCTGAGTGTACAACTATATCAGCACCGTATTCTAATGCTGACTTAGGAAATGGCTCTCCTATACAAAAATGAGCTCCATGTGCCTCATCTACTAAAACAGGAATTTTATGTGCGTGTGCGCACATAATACTTTTCTTTAGGTCAACTCCCATACCATAATAATTGGGATGTGTTAAAATCAATGCCTTTGCTTCTGGATATCGTTCAATAGCTCCCTTAATGACCTCATGCTCAACTCCAACTGGTATGCCATACAATTCATCAATCCAAGGCTCTAAAAATACTGGATTCGCTCCAGCTAACTTCAAGCCATTAATAATAGACTTGTGGCAATTTCTTTGTACAAGAACAATATCATGCTCCTTGCAGCATGATAAAATCATTGCCAAATTTCCAACTGTAGAACCATTAATTAAAAAATAACTCTTTTTTACATTATATACATCAGCCAATAATTGCTGTGCTTCATCTATACATTCAAACGGACTATGCAAATCATCTAATCCTGTTAATTCCGTTACATCAATAGAAAGCACATCACTAAAACCTGCTTGTGCCTGCTCCGGAAAATTCAAACCATTTTTATGTCCTGGAACATGTAAAGATAAAGGCTTTTTATTTTTAAACTGGAGTAACGTCTCATATAATGGTATTCGATTTTGATTCATGTTTATCTCTTCCTTACTTTTCATTCTCTATCTATTATACAGAGATATTAGGACAAAAAAAATAATAGGCATGTGCGCCTATTTATGAATATGATATTTGGATCTTTCGCAGTTGTTCTAAATAGTATATATATTTAGGATCATTCGTTTCAGTTTCTACCATGTCCCGTTCACAAGCATCACATATAAAACTTGTGTGTACATGTATACCATCATCTTTCCTATTCCCACATACAATGCAAACCTCATGTTTTATTTTCATATCTTTATCCTAATCATTTTTCTCTAAATGAAAACGATGTAGGATATTCCTCCCCTCTATTTTGAATTAAAATATACTTACTTCTATTCCTTGACACTTTTCCGAAAAATATACATCGTTTCGTTATATATGTATGATATGAATCCTATTTGGGCAGTGTGTTTGTCACACACATGATGAAATTAAACTTTCTTCCACAGTACTTTTATTATATTTTCACCTGAAAATATAAT
>NZ_CM000745.1:0-14874 GCF_000161455.1 Bacillus pseudomycoides DSM 12442 | reverse complement strand
TTTTATTTCCTAAGAAATAGGGAATTGTTGACCTAGTAAAAACAGTAAAACATAGTAAGGGATTTTCTTTGTAGAGATTCCTAAAAATTGATAAATAAATGGGTAATCTTCGGAGGCATAGCTTCCTAATAGGTCGTACCACCAGTCGGTCTCGTAGCGAGAAATCATGCTTAAATTGTAGAGCAATAAATAATGTATGAGTGGTTCTGGTAAGAATAATTTACAACTTCTTACGTCTTTAGTTATTGGCAAATAGTAAGTGCTGGTATTGCAATCAAAAGATAAAGGTGTACTGTACAAAGGGTTCCATGTTTTAGTGGAAGCTGAGAATAGTAGATCAGATTCAAAGGTTTCACTTGGTGTGTACTGTATACTGAGATGTTTACAAGATGTTTCTATGTAACGAGAAAAACGCTCTTTCGTCATATGTAGACGATCAAGTATGTTGGGAGAAAATGAAATATGATGTTCGTCTACCGTATGAACCTTATATAACATTTTCTCTTTTTGACTATACTGGAATAAGGTTTCTAATTCGGGGATTTTCCCCATTAGTTCTAACATAATAAATTTCTCGGCCTCCAAGTGTTTCATGTGAAACATCCGTTCTGCAACATGGGTGAATAATCCATTCTTCTGCACTTTAACCTCATCCTCTAAAAACTGATATCCTTGTTTTTTTCGTTTACGTGTTGTTACTCCATGTGCCAAAACTGTTGTTGTTTCTGGATAGTTAGGATCAACAGTTAATAAGCACGCTTTTAAAAGTTGACTCATTCCATAAAATAACAGCATAGGTTGGATTGAAAAAGGTGCAGTTTTACATAATTCATAATAACTTTTTCCGTGCTCTAAGTAATAAATAAAAGGGTAACAATTTTCGAAGCTTTTTTTTTCAGCGTTTTCAATAGGTAATTTTTCATAACAGCGGGCAAGATAACGCTGTACATGTTGGGATGAAAAAAAGAAACTTAATTGCTGCCAAGTATGAGATGTATGATGCATATATTACGCTCCTTTTATTATCTAAAAATTCTAACATTTACGCACTTTCTTGACAGTATTTTAACCAATTGTTAAGCTACTAATAATAATTTCTGGTATCATGGGGGGAACAATTATGTGGGAATCTAAATTTGTTAAAGAAGGTTTGACATTCGATGATGTATTACTTGTACCAGCGAAGTCAGATGTATTGCCAAGAGAAGTAAGTGTTAAGACAGTTCTATCTGAAAGCTTGCAGTTAAACATTCCTTTAATTAGCGCAGGAATGGATACAGTAACAGAAGCTGATATGGCTATTGCAATGGCACGTCAAGGTGGTTTAGGAGTTATTCATAAGAATATGTCTATCGAGCAACAAGCTGAACAGGTTGATAAAGTAAAACGCTCTGAAAGCGGCGTTATTTCAGATCCTTTCTTTTTAACTCCAGATCATCAAGTATATGATGCAGAGCATCTTATGGGAAAATATCGTATCTCAGGTGTACCAATTGTAAATAACTTAGAAGAGCAAAAATTAGTTGGTATTATTACAAACCGTGATATGCGTTTTATTCAAGACTACTCTATTAAAATTTCCGATGTAATGACAAAAGAAAAGTTGATTACAGCTCCAGTTGGCACTACGCTAGAAGAAGCTGAAAAGATCCTACAGAAATATAAAATTGAAAAGCTCCCTCTTGTTGATAATAACGGTGTATTACAAGGGCTTATCACAATTAAAGATATTGAAAAAGTAATTGAGTTTCCAAACTCAGCAAAAGACAAGCAAGGTCGTTTGTTAGTTGGAGCAGCAGTTGGTGTAACTGCAGACGCTATTCTTCGTATCGATGCATTAGTAAAAGCAAACGTAGACGTAATTGTACTTGATACAGCTCATGGACATTCTCAAGGTGTCATTGAGAAGGTGAAAGAAGTTCGTGCGAAGTACCCAACACTAAATATTATTGCAGGTAACGTTGCCACAGCTGAAGCGACACGCGCATTAATTGAAGCAGGTGCAAATGTTATCAAAGTTGGTATTGGACCAGGTTCTATTTGTACAACACGCGTTGTAGCTGGTGTTGGTGTACCACAATTAACAGCTGTATATGATTGTGCGACAGAAGCTCGTAAGCACGGTATTCCAGTCATTGCTGATGGTGGTATTAAATACTCTGGTGATATGGTAAAAGCTTTAGCAGCAGGAGCACACGTTGTAATGCTTGGTAGTATGTTTGCTGGTGTAGCTGAAAGTCCAGGAGAAACTGAAATTTACCAAGGTCGCCAATTTAAAGTGTATCGTGGTATGGGCTCTGTTGGAGCAATGGAAAAAGGAAGTAAAGATCGTTACTTCCAAGAAGGTAATAAAAAACTTGTTCCAGAAGGTATCGAAGGCCGTGTGCCATATAAAGGACCTTTAGCTGATACAGTTCACCAATTAGTTGGTGGTTTACGTGCAGGTATGGGGTATTGCGGAGCAAATGACTTAGAATTCTTACGTGAGAATGCACAATTTATTCGTATGTCAGGTGCTGGTTTACGTGAAAGTCACCCACATCACGTACAAATTACAAAAGAGGCACCAAATTACTCTTTATAATGTCTTATATGTAAATAGATGGAGATTTGATATCTCTGTCTATTTTTTTTTGATTATGTTAGAATAACGGTTATGTGAGTACAAAGATATTGGGGGTAACAAAAGTGAAAGGTATGTTTTGCAAGCGATTTATTGCAATGGTAACAGTGCTTACACTATTTTGTAGCATGTTTGTTACATATGGTAGTGCATCGGCAGAAACAGGTGCTGCTTTAAATGTTGAAGCAGGAGCAGCAATTTTAGTAGAAGCAGATTCTGGAAAAATTTTATATCAAAAAAATGCAGATGAATTATTAGCGATTGCTAGTATGACAAAAATGATGAGTGAATACTTAGTTAATGAAGCGGTGGCTAAAGGAAAACTTAAGTGGGACCAAAAGGTAAAAGTTTCTGAATACGCACATATGATTTCACAAGATCGCTCATTATCAAACGTTCCATTAGAAAATGGTGGCTCTTACACGGTAAAAGAGCTATATGAAGCGATGGCAATTTATTCTGCAAACGGAGCAACAATTGCTTTAGCTGAAGCAATTGCAGGTAAAGAAGCAGATTTCGTAAAAATGATGAATGATAAAGCAAAAGAGCTTGGATTGAAGAATTATAAATTCGTAAACTCTACTGGCTTAACAAATCATGATTTAAAAGGACAACAACCTGAAGGTACAACTCCAGACGAGGAAAATAAAATGTCTGCTAGAGATTGTGCAATTTTAGCACAACATCTTATTCAAGATTTTCCCAAAGTATTAGAAACAGCTAAAATTCCGAAAAAAGTATTCCAAGAAGGTGGAAAATATCCTGTTAAAATGGATAACTGGAATTGGATGCTAAAAGGATTAGTTAAGGAATATGAAGGTGTAGATGGTTTGAAAACAGGATCTACTCCAGAAGCTGGAGATTGTTTTACAGGTACAGCTGAAAGAAATGGTATGCGTTTAATTTCTGTCGTTATTAAAACAAATTCTCATACAGCACGTTTTGACGAAACAAAGAAATTGTTTGATTACGGTTTTACAAACTTTGAAGTGAAAAAGGTATATCCAAAAGGATCTGCGGTAAAAGGACATGAAACTGTACGAGTAGAAAATGCGAAAGATAAAGATGTAACAATTCAGACTAAACAAGCAATTGCGCTTCCGATGTTAAAAGGAAGTAAAGACGTCTATAAAACAGAATTTAAAGACGTAAGTAAAGATAAAGAAGCACCAATTAAAAAAGGTACAACACTTGGTCAAATGATTATATCACCTAAAGATAATAATGATCCTGGATTCCTATCAGGTAAATCATTACAAGTAGATCTTATTACAAAATCAGAAGTAGAAAAGGCAAACTGGTTTGTACGTTCTATGCGTGGTATCGGTTCTTTCTTTAGTGGTATTTGGAACAGTGCTGTTGATACAGTAAAAGGTTGGTTTTAAGAGCTCCTCGTTGTAGGAGCTTTTTTTATTCCTATTTTTCATACCGACTTTATGAAAAAGTAGTGGACAAGCCTCTAATAGTTAGTGGTAGAATGTAAGAGTATTCTCAATTTTCGCCGTTAATGGGGAAAAGCAATTCACCTAGGGAGGTTTTTGTACATGACAAATGTAACAGGGACAGAACGTGTAAAACGTGGAATGGCAGAAATGCAAAAAGGCGGCGTTATCATGGACGTAGTTAACGCTGAGCAAGCAAGAATTGCAGAGGAAGCGGGCGCAGTTGCTGTTATGGCACTAGAGCGCGTTCCTGCAGATATTCGTGCAGCAGGTGGCGTTGCACGTATGGCAGATCCAACAATTGTTGAAGAAGTTATGGGTGCTGTATCAATTCCAGTTATGGCAAAATGCCGTATTGGTCACCTCGTGGAAGCACGTGTACTGGAATCATTAGGGGTAGACTACATTGATGAGAGTGAAGTATTAACTCCAGCTGATGAAGTATATCATTTAAATAAACGTGATTACACTGTTCCATTTGTATGTGGATGTCGTGATATTGGAGAAGCAGCTCGTCGTATTGCGGAAGGTGCATCTATGCTTCGTACAAAAGGCGAGCCTGGAACAGGGAACATTGTAGAAGCAGTACGTCATATGCGTCAAGTAAACGCAGAAATCCATCAAGTTGTAAGCCTACGTGAAGACGAATTAATGACATATGCAAAAAATACTGGAGCTCCTTATGAAGTATTACTTGAAATCAAACGTCTTGGTCGCCTACCAGTTGTAAACTTTGCAGCAGGTGGTGTAGCAACGCCGGCAGATGCTGCATTAATGATGCAACTTGGTGCAGATGGTGTGTTCGTAGGATCTGGTATTTTCAAATCAGAAAACCCAGAAAAATTTGCACGTGCTATTGTTGAAGCAACGACACATTACGAAGATTATGAGCTAATTGCAAGCCTTTCTAAAGGATTAGGTACTGCAATGAAAGGTGTCGAAATTTCAACATTATTACCAGAACAACGCATGCAAGAACGCGGTTGGTAATTAAAGGAGATTTTCAAATGGTTAAAGTCGGTGTATTAGGTCTTCAAGGAGCTGTTCGCGAACATGTAAAGGCAGTTGAAGCAAGTGGTGCAGATGCTGTAATTGTAAAGCGTGTGGAGCAACTTGAAGAAATTGATGGTCTTATTTTGCCAGGCGGTGAAAGTACAACAATGCGCCGTCTTATTGATAAGTACGATTTTATGGGGGCACTTCGTGAATTTGCGAAATCTGGTAAACCAATGTTCGGTACGTGTGCAGGTATGATTTTACTTGCAAACAATCTTATTGGTTATGAAGAATCCCACATCGGTGCTATGGATATTACAGTTGAACGTAATGCGTTTGGACGCCAAAAGGATAGCTTCGAAGCTTCCCTTTCGATAAAAGGTGTAGGAGAAGACTTTATTGGTGTATTTATTCGTGCGCCATACGTTGTAAGTGTAGGGGATAACGTAGAAATTCTTTCTATGCACAATGACCGAATGGTAGCAGTAAGACAAGGACCATTTTTAGCAGCTTCTTTCCATCCGGAGTTAACGGATGACCATCGTGTTACAGCATATTTTGTACAGATGGTGAAAGAGGAGAAAATGAAAAAAGTTGTATAAGTAACTTGCAACTTGTGTAAGATTATAGTAAATTGATGGTAACAATTTTATAAAATAAACGTGTTGATAGGAAGTAGTAACAAATGTTGTTTCTTATAGAGAGTCGGTGGCTGGTGGAAACCGATAGAAACAGTTTGTGAATCCATCCTGGAATGAAATGTGGAATATCTTTATGATTAGTAAACATTTCCGGTGAAGAGTCGTTATTTCTACTTGAGAGGAAAGCAATATTGCTTTCAACTAGGGTGGCAACGCGGGTTAACTCCCGTCCCTTTTTACAGGGACGGGAGTTTTTGTGTTTTATAAAATAAAAGGAGGAATATATAATGCTTGATATTAAATTTTTACGTGCGAATTTTGAAGAAGTAAAAGCAAAGTTACAGCATAGAGGTGAAGATTTAACTGATTTCGGTCGTTTTGAAGAATTAGATACAAGAAGAAGAGAGCTACTTGTTCAAACAGAGGAATTGAAAAGTAAACGTAATGAAGTGTCTCAACAAATCTCTGTGTTAAAGCGCGAAAAGAAAGATGCAGAGGCATTAATTTTAGAGATGCGTGAAGTAGGGGAAAAGGTAAAGGATTTTGATAACGAACTTCGTATAGTTGAAGAAGATTTAGAGAGATTAATGCTTTCTATTCCAAATATCCCACATGAGTCTGCACCAATTGGCGAAACAGAAGATGATAACGTGGTAGCGCGTACTTGGGGAGAAGTAAAAGAATTTAACTTTGAACCAAAACCTCACTGGGATCTTGCAACTGATTTAGGAATTTTAGATTTTGAGCGTGCTGCTAAAGTAACGGGAAGCCGCTTTGTATTCTATAAAGGTGCAGGTGCAAGATTGGAACGTGCTTTAATTAGCTTTATGCTGGATCTTCATACTGATGAACATGGATATGAAGAAGTTTTACCTCCGTATATGGTAAACCGTGCAAGTATGACAGGAACGGGACAACTTCCAAAGTTTGAAGAAGATGCGTTCCGTATTGAGAGTGAAGATTATTTCTTAATTCCTACAGCTGAGGTTCCTGTAACAAACATGCACCGTGACGAAATCTTAAGTTCAGAGCAATTACCAATTCGTTATGCAGCATTTAGCTCTTGTTTCCGTTCTGAAGCAGGATCAGCTGGACGCGATACACGTGGTTTAATCCGTCAGCATCAATTTAATAAAGTTGAGCTTGTGAAATTTGTTAAACCAGAAGATTCTTATGAAGAATTAGAAAAATTAACAAATGATGCGGAACGCGTGTTACAATTATTAGGTCTACCATATCGTGTTATGAGCATGTGTACAGGAGATTTAGGATTTACAGCAGCGAAGAAATACGATATTGAAGTATGGATTCCAAGCTATGGCACGTATCGTGAGATTTCTTCTTGTAGTAACTTCGAAGCATTCCAAGCAAGACGTGCGAATATTCGCTTCCGTCGTGAGCCGAATGCAAAACCAGAACCTGTTCATACACTAAATGGATCTGGACTTGCAATTGGACGTACAGTTGCAGCTGTTTTAGAAAACTATCAACAAGAAGATGGTACAATTATAATTCCAGAAGTTCTTCGCCCTTATATGGGAGGAAAAACAGTTATTAAATAAATTGAAACTTTCATCGGTATGAGTGTTGTCAGTAAAAAAATGTAGGAAAAGGAGATTGTTTTTTCCTTTTCCTATAATTTATTATAGTGTACTTGACTAACTGTTTTTCTTTTGATATTATATTTGATGTCAATATGGAGGTATACCCAAGTCTGGCTGAAGGGATCGGTCTTGAAAACCGACAGGCGGCGAGAGTCGCGCGGGGGTTCGAATCCCTCTACCTCCTCCAGATATAATTGACAACAGCGCATATAAGTGGAGATTGGAGAACTCGTTACCAACACGTAACGAGTTTTTATTTTAAAACCAATCAGAAAGTATGATGTAAGGCGGGAAAACGCCTTATGAAACACTCATATTCCGATGATTATCTTCATAGATATGAAAGGAGTCAACATGGATCTTATTATACAAACGTTTCCTTTAGATGGAAAAACTTTATACTATGTACAATGTCCAGTCTGTAAGAACAATAGAATTTTAAATAGTGGTGCAAACGTATCACGTATTATAAGTGATGATACATTCCGTAAACTTTGCGGTTGTACTTGTAATGCGAAGAAAGAATTGAGAAAAGTAGAAGCACCGAAACAAACTACAAAAAAAGAAGTAGCTCCAAAACGTACTGGTAAAGTATTAACAGCAATCATTAATGGAAAAGAAATGACCGTTAAAGAAATTGCTGAGACATATGATATTAGTACAAGTACGGTTCGTCAGCGTATTAATGCTGGGAAACCAGAGAGCGAAATTATTGCTCCAACGAAAAAGAAAAAGTAAGTTAATAGGAAAACCCGTGCATTCGCACGGGTTTTTTATTTTACAAGCTTACGTGTTTGTTTTAAGAAATGACCAATTTTCTTAATAATTGGTTCAATTGAGTCTTCATCTTTTAAAATATCGTATTCATTAATATTTAAGCGTAGGACAGGACATGAATTAAAGTTATTAATCCAGTTTTCATAACGTCCGTGCATTTCTTGCCAATACTCAATTGGAGTTTGTTGTTCCATAGGGCGACCGCGTTCTTGAATACGACTGACAATATCATCAAAAGAACCTTCTAGATAGATTAATAAGTCTGGGTGCGGGAAGTAAGGTGTCATAACCATTGCATCGAATAACCCTTTGTATGTTTCATAATCTGTTTCTGTCATTGTTCCTTTTTCGTGATGCATTTTCGCAAAAATGCCAGTATCTTCATAGATAGAACGATCCTGTACAAAGCCACCGCCGTATTCGAAAATTCTTTTTTGTTCTTTAAATCTTTCTGCTAAAAAATAAACTTGTAAGTGAAAGCTCCAGCGCGTGAAATCAGCATAGAACTTATCTAAATATGGATTTGAATCTACTTTTTCAAATGATGTTCGGTAACCTAAAGCATTGGCAAGTGTGGTTGTCATAGTTGATTTACCAACGCCAACTGTACCAGCAATTGTAATTACTGCATCATTTGGTATATCATACTTTTCCCTTAAATTCATTGCTATTTCGTCCCCTTTAAGAGTGTATTTTGGAGAGTGGATAAAATTACATTTAGATCGTCACTGTTCTTCACGAAATCCATGTTATCTCCATTGAATTTTAATACTGGAATATCAGGATGGTCCTTTTTAAAAGCATCCATTGCCGTTTCATAATCTTTAGTGAGCTGTAGTAAGTAATTTGGATCCATGTTTTTCTCAAATTCACGTCCACGCATTGCAATTCGTTTTTGTAATGTTTCTAGACTTGCTGTTAAATATACAATGACATTTGGTACGGGCATATCTTGCGTAAGAATACGATAAATTTGCATGTACTTGTCATATTGAGCGTCCTTTAATGAGCGAGATGCAAAAATTAAATTTTTAAGTATATGATAATCTGCTACCACTGGTTTACGCTGATTCAAGTATTTTATATTAATGTCTTCCAATTGTTTATAGCGATTGCAAAGAAAGAACATTTCTGTTTGAAAACTCCATTCTTCAATATTTTCATAAAATTTCCCTAAGAAAGGATTTTCATCGACAATCTCTTTTAATAAATGGAGTTGCATGTGAGCTGAAATTTCCTTCGCTAGTGAAGTTTTTCCAACACCGATAGGTCCTTCAACCGTAATAAATGGTACTCCGGTCACGCTGTTTCCTCCTTTCAATTCATAATTTCCTGTAAATACAAAGCACAAAACAGAATTATTGTAGCACAAGAGGGAAGCAAGCGGACTAATTTGTCATAAAAAGTTGGAAAATCGACGCACGCTATTCAAGTTTTAATTGAAAAGAGGGTGTAATATTTGCCTTTAATGTTGTTTCCATTATTTTTAAAGCGTGTTTATTATCTTGATCAGAGTTAGAAGCAGTGCAATCTTGAGGTACATATAGAGTATAGTTCCTCATATGAGCGTCATTGGCTGTAAAAAGAATGCAGATGTTTCCTGCAATCCCTGTTATGATAAGTTTTTCAACTTTTAAATGTCCTAATAAAGAATTTAAGGGAGTTTCATAAAATGCTGAATAATGTGGTTTAATAAACACATAATCATCTGCCCTGGGAGCGATTGCTTGTATAATATTTTTGCTATAATCATTTGTACAATGAGTAATAAGTTGATCGATATCAGCTCTCCATAGTTGATAATGATCGTTAATATAAATAACAGGATAACCATTCATTTTCATTGTTCGTTTTAAGTGTAAAATAGGCTCTATAATTATTTGACATTTTTGTGCAAGGGTTGGTCCATGCGAGAATTGGAAGTCGTTAATCATGTCAATAATGAGCAATGCGGTATTTTTCATATGTAATCACCCTTCCTTTTTCTTTAGAGTGGATTGGATGTGTGAAAGTTATCCCGTATCTGTAAGGAGAAGTGTAATTGAATAGTATGTATATAAATATAAATTGAAAAACTGACATAAAACCTTCCTTTTTGGGCTGGAGAGAGAATCCGATCATAGGTAGAAGCGGTCAGATCCTTTTCCTACGCCATGTCAAGTGAAAACAAAAGGATAAAATGAGTGGAGTTTACTTTTTGTTCTGCGTAGCAGGGGGTTATATGTCCAAAAATCAAAATGGATTGATATAGTAGTAAAGGGTTATAATACTTTATTCGTAATGAGAGGACTGTATTATGGAACAAGATATTTATTTTATGCAGCTTGCAATAGAAGAAGCGAAGAAAGCTGAAGAAATACAAGAAGTTCCGATTGGAGCTGTTATTGTACTCGGTGGAGAAGTAATCAGCGTTGCTCACAATTTAAGAGAGACAGAGCAACGATCAATTGCTCATGCAGAGTTATTAGCTATAGATGAAGCTTGTAAAAAGTTAGGTACGTGGCGTTTAGAAAATGCAACGTTATACGTTACATTAGAACCATGTCCGATGTGCGCAGGTGGAATTGTGTTATCCCGTGTAAAACGTGTCGTATATGGTGCAAGTGATCCAAAGGGTGGATGTGCAGGCACTTTAATGAACCTTTTAACGGACGAGCGTTTTAATCACCAATGTGAAGTAGTATCTGGTGTGATGGAAGAAGAATGTGGCATGTTGTTAACGAATTTTTTTAGAGAGCTTCGTAAAAGAAGGAAAGAGAAGAAGGAAAAATTGGATAAAAATACAGGTGCTTAACATATTTGCAATTTATGAAGAAACAAGTTATACTGATATTGCCTTCATTAAGGCAACCGAATATTGGTTTTAACTTTGCCGTGCTAAGCGGGGAGGTAGCGGTGCCCTGTACTCGCAATCCGCTCTAGCGAGGCCGAATCCCTTCTCGAGGTTATGTTACTGTAAGGCCTGCCTTAAGTAAGTGGTGTTGACGTTTGGGTCCTGCGCAACGGGACCCCGTGAACCTTGTCAGGTCCGGAAGGAAGCAGCAATAAGCGGGTTTTCTCGTGTGCCGCAGGAGTGCCTGAACCGAGCTAACTGCTTAAGTAACGCTTATGGTACGTAATCGACAGAAGGTGCACGGCAGTTATATATGTATACAAAACTCACCTTATATAAAGAGGTGGGTTTTTTGTATAGAAAATAACTTTTGGAATCTATAAACAGAATGGGTTATAATATACAAGATAATAACCTTTGAGGGAGGCCGTATTTTCGTGTCATACCAAGCGTTATACCGAACATGGAGACCGCAAAATTTTGAAGATGTAGTCGGTCAAAAGCACGTAACAAAAACGTTGCAAAATGCCATTCTTCAAGAGAAAGCTTCGCATGCTTATTTATTTTCAGGCCCGAGAGGAACAGGTAAAACGACAATTGCAAAAGTATTTGCAAAGACAATTAACTGTGAGCATGCTCCAGTAGCTGAACCTTGTAATGAATGCCCTGCGTGTTTAGGCATTACACAAGGGTCTATTTCGGATGTATTAGAAATTGATGCGGCTTCAAATAACGGTGTAGATGAAATTCGAGATATAAGAGATAAAGTAAAGTATGCCCCAAGTGCAGTGAGATATAAAGTATACATTATTGATGAGGTCCACATGCTTTCTATGGGAGCTTTTAATGCGCTTTTAAAGACGTTAGAAGAACCACCACAACATGTTATCTTTATTTTAGCGACTACAGAGCCTCATAAAATCCCACCTACAATCATTTCACGCTGTCAACGTTTTGAATTTCGGAAGATATCAGTACATGATATTGTAGAGAGATTAGCGACGGTTGTTACAAATGAAGGTACAAAGGTAGAAGATGAAGCATTACAAATTGTTGCGCGTGCTGCTGAGGGTGGTATGCGTGATGCACTCAGTCTGATCGACCAAGCTATTTCTTATAGCGATGAAGTAGTTACGACTGAAGATGTCTTAGCGGTAACAGGTTCTGTTTCTCAACAATATTTAGGTAACCTTGTAGAATGCATGCGCGAGAATGATGTATCAAGAGCATTGCGTATTATTGATGATATGATGAGTAAAGGAAAAGACCCAGTTCGTTTTATGGAAGATTTCATTTACTATTATCGTGATATGCTCTTATATCAAACTTCACCACAATTGGAACATATGTTAGAACGGGTAATTGTAGATGACCAGTTCCGTATGCTAAGTGAAGCGATGCAACCTGAGATGATTTATGAAATTATTCATACGCTCAGTAAGGGGCAACAGGAGATGAAGTGGACAAATCATCCGCGGATTTTCTTAGAAGTTGTTATGGTGCAACTTTGCCAGCAATTTATGGTGCAGACGAATGGTGCAGACCGTTTGCAAGCAATTATGAATAGAATGCAACAACTAGAAAAAGAACTAGAACATGTGAAGAAGAATGGTGTGCCAGCTGGTGCGCAACAGGAAGTAAGAGAGGCACGTACAACGCCAAAACCTGTGCGGACAGGAAGTATGAAAATACCTGTTGGACGGGTACATGAAGTATTAAAGCAAGCGAAACGCCAAGATTTAGAGAAATTAAAAGGTATATGGGGTGAGTTGCTAGGAAGACTTAAATCCTATAATAAAGTAGCGTTTGCTGTATTATTAGAGAATAGTGAACCAGTTGCAGCTTCTGAAGATTCTTATGTGTTAGCTTTCCAATATGAGATACATTGCAAAATGGCAAGTGAAAATCGTGATGCAATGGATACCGTAGAACAAATTCTTTTTGAATTGTTGAGTAAAAGGTTGAATATGATTGCAATTCCAAAGAGTGAGTGGGGGAAAATTCGCGAAGAATTTTTACAACGTGAAGGTGGGAATTCAGAAGAAGCTGCGGAACAAAAAGTAGATCCTCTCGTAGAAGAGGCGGTAAAGTTAGTAGGGCAACAACTTATTGAAATAAAAGAATAATAACAATTAGGAGGAATTTATTATGATGCGTGGCGGAATGGGAAATATGAATAACATGATGAAACAAATGCAAAAAATGCAAAAGCAAATGGCGAAAGCACAAGAGGAACTTGGTGAAAGAACAGTTGAAGGTACAGCTGGCGGCGGAATGGTTACCGTTATTGTAAA
Organism: Bacillus pseudomycoides DSM 12442; assembly: GCF_000161455.1. Classification (GTDB taxonomy): domain Bacteria; phylum Bacillota; class Bacilli; order Bacillales; family Bacillaceae_G; genus Bacillus_A; species Bacillus_A pseudomycoides. Next base: position 1,664 of record NZ_CM000745.1, on the reverse strand, counting down.
TGGTCACAAGCAAATTCTTGAAGTGAAAATTAAAGAAGAAGTTGTAGACCCAGAAGATATCGAAATGTTACAAGACCTTGTGTTAGCTGCAACAAATGATGCACTTAAGCAAGCTGAGGAACTTTCAAACTCTACAATGGGGCAATTCACAAAAGGCTTAAACTTACCAGGTGGAATGTTCTAGTAGGAGGATATTGATATATGCATTATCCAGAACCGATTTCGAAGCTTATTGATAGCTTTATGAAGTTGCCAGGGATTGGTCCGAAAACGGCAGTCCGATTGGCTTTCTTCGTGTTAGATATGAAAGAAGACGACGTATTAGATTTTGCTAAATCACTTGTAAATGCAAAGCGGAATTTAACATACTGTTCTGTTTGTGGACATATTACAGATCGTGATCCTTGTTATATTTGTGATGATTCACATCGTGACCAATCGGTTGTTTGTGTTGTACAGGAAGCAAAAGATGTAATCGCGATGGAAAAAATGAAAGAATATCAAGGTGTCTATCATGTGCTTCGTGGTGCAATCTCACCAATGGAGGGAATTGGACCGGAGGACATTAATATTCCACAGTTATTAAAAAGGTTACAAGATGAAACTGTACAAGAAGTTATTTTAGCAACGAACCCGAATATTGAAGGGGAAGCTACAGCGATGTATATTTCCCGCCTCTTAAAACCGACAGGTATTAAAGTGACTCGTATTGCGCATGGTCTTCCCGTTGGTGGAGATTTAGAATATGCGGATGAAGTAACGCTATCGAAGGCTCTAGAAGGCCGTAGAGAAATATAAGAGGAGAAATCAAAATGTTTTTTCAAAAAAAGGGCAAGTTGCGAAAAGAATATGATGATAAGTTAATTGCTGCATTAGAAAAAGTGAAGAATGAGTGGTTACGTCAAAAAAGGATGGTAGAACAAAGTGTCGAACCATCTCAAGATGTACTATGTTCTTTGAAAATAGCAGAAGCAAAATACTTTTTCTTGCTAAAAGAAGCAAAAAGGCGTCCTGTAAAAATGGAGCAATGGTAAAAGACCCTGTTTTTTAAAATAGGGTCTTTTCTTTATACTATTATTCTCGGGCGGCGAAATCTCAATCTAAAAATGCAGCGGAATTATAAGTAATCAATTGCTCGTAAAATCCCGATCAGTGAGAACTAATAATTAGTAGGGATGAATCTCCACACTGAATAAAATAATTGAACGGTATTTTTTGTTTCCTTGTCCCATACAAATAGAGTGTATAGGTTATATAAGGAGGGGGAAAATGAACTCTACATTGATTATTGGTGGAATTCTTGCTTTGGTATTTGTTTTGCTGATTTTTGGCGCCTCAGTGAAACCGTTGCAATTCATAGGAAAGATATTCGTTAAAGTAATGATAGGTGTAGTATTATTGTTTGCCGTTAATGTGATTGGAACATATTTTGGTTTTCATATTCCAATTAATATTGGTACAGCTTCTATTTCTAGCATTTTGGGGGTACCGGGTATTTGTGCTTTAGTTATCATTAAATTATATATAATGCCAGGATGAATAACATTTTGGCATTTATTTTAAAAAAGTGAAAAATAGTGTTGACTTATTAATTGTTAATGTGATAAATTAATAAGCGTCGTCAACGACACAAGAAAAAAGAAGTTGACGAAGTGATTGAGAAA